>NZ_JAKRFX010000009.1:0-241145 GCF_022347825.1 Pseudoalteromonas sp. OF7H-1
TCGACCAATGGATTAAAAGTCCACTGCTCTACCAACTGAGCTAATGACCCGCTCAAGCATTAAAAGTGCCATTGATTCATCCTGAAGAGGTGTTCCGGCTCGTCGTCCTGACTCGCGTTCAAAAAGCTGCGAAGCGTTGCTTCGGTCTTTTTTCACCCAACTGAGCTAATGACCCGCTCAAAATCGAATTCATATGCTTGTAAGTGGTGGGTCATGATGGACTCGAACCATCGACCAATGGATTAAAAGTCCACTGCTCTACCAACTGAGCTAATGACCCGCTCAAAATCGAATTCGTAAGCTTGTAAGTGGTGGGTCATGATGGACTCGAACCATCGACCAATGGATTAAAAGTCCACTGCTCTACCAACTGAGCTAATGACCCGCTCAAAATCGAATTCGCAAGCTTATAAGTGGTGGGTCATGATGGACTCGAACCATCGACCAATGGATTAAAAGTCCACTGCTCTACCAACTGAGCTAATGACCCGCTCAAATATGAATTCTAAAGCTTGTAAAGTGGTGGGTCATGATGGACTCGAACCATCGACCAATGGATTAAAAGTCCACTGCTCTACCAACTGAGCTAATGACCCACTTAACGCAGCAGTTTTTTGTTACCAATCGCCTGCTGCGGGCGCTTATAATACTTATTTAAATTTTGAGTGCAACTGAAATAGCTAGTTTTTTTCACTTTTTATGACTAAGCGCCTAATTTTAAGGCACTCAGCTCAAAAAGTGATAATTACATCTTCGCTAAACGCTCTGTTGCCAATTTTGCAGGAGTCGTACTTGGATACTCTTTAATCAATTTATTAAGGAGTGTCTTCGCTTCAGCAGCTTGTCCCTGTTTATGTAAAATAGTACCCAGCTTTAACATCGCTTCTGGACGTTTATTCGATTCAGGGAAATTATCAACAACGGTTGCAAAATGAGACTTAGCTTTACCATCGTCAGATTTTATTAAGAATAGCTGACCTAACCAGTAATGCGCGTTCGGCACATATACTGAGTTTGGATACTGCTGCAAGAAACTTTGAAACTCAGGGATCGCCGCGTCGTAGCGCTTATCCTTCATTATCATGTTTACAGTACGGTCGTACGCTTCATTCTCAGACAGATTACTGCTGAATGCTTGCTCTGGCGTAACATCAGGCGTTACCGCAGCTGCGGTAGATTGTGACTGGTCATAAGCTTGGCTAACGCGATTTTCAATCTCTTGATATAACTCACGTTGACGTTGTAGCACTTTTTCAAGCTTATAGCTCTGCTCTTCTGTCACACCACGCACTTGGCTTACTTCTTCTTGCAAAAGATTAAGCTGTTGCTGTAACTCAGCCTGCAGCAAATTGCGGGTTCTCATCATACTCTCAAGTTGAGAGACACGTTCTTCTAGTGTTTGATTTGAATTTGCAGCTTCTGAAACAGGAGCGGGAGCAGCCCAAACTTGGGCGCTCCCGCTCATGAGTAAGAATGCTGCCAAAATAGTATTCGGCTTCATAATAACTCTTTCTTAGTACACTAATACCGCGCGACGGTTCTTAGCGAACGCTTCTTCTGTACGTGACTTAATCATTGGTTTTTCTTCACCATAGCTCACTACAGAGATTTGGCTGTCAGAAACACCAAGGCTTTGAAGGTATTTAGCCACTGATTTACCACGGCTCTCACCTAGTGCGATGTTGTACTCTGGCGTACCACGCTCATCAGCGTGACCTTCAACAAGTACTTTCACGCTTGGGTTTTTCACTAGGAAATCAGCGTGCGCTTGAAGTAGTTCAGCATATTTGCTTTGAATAGTAGATTTATCGAAATCGAAGTAAACGATCTGTTCTTGACGTAGGGCTTCATATTTCTCACGTAGTTTTTCTTCAGCAGATTTCTCGCGAGACATAGTGTTTACATCAACAGTGTTGTCTTGTGTGGTTGCCGCTTGGTTGCTTTCGCTAGCCGCGCCCTCATCAACACTTGAAGATGAGCTACATGCTGCAAGTGTCATCACTGGCAACGCGACCATTAAGGCTTTTAGAGTTTTGTTAAGTTGCATCGAGTATATTCCTATATCTTTATAAATCTAACCAGCAAAATTACTGTAAAAACGGCGACCAGGCTGGTGCCTTAACTTGACCGTCCAAGACAGGTAACCTTGCCTTGAAACGACCATCCATAGACACCAATGCCAATACCTGCTTATTATTGTGCAAGGTGCTGTATATTATCATCGAACCATTTGGTGCAATACTCGGAGACTCATCTAGTCTCGTACGAGTTAGCACTTGAAACAGCCCGGAATCTAATTCTTTTTTCGCAATGTGGTAACGGCCCAGCGTACGGTTAACCATAATCAGACGTTTACCATCTGGTGTGATCGAACCTGCTAAGTTCATGTCGCCGTCGAACGTAACTCGCTTAGACCTACCAGTTTTTAAATTTAACTTATAAATCTGAGCATTACCACCCCTTTCAGATGTATACACAATTTCTTGACCGTTTGGATGCCAAGAAGGCTCAGTATCTATACTACGATGACGAGTTAAGCGTGTTTCTTGACGAGTTTTCAGGTCAATTAGATATACTTCTGTCGCTCCACCTGCATCCTTAGAGAGTACTGCAAGTAATTTAGTTCCATCAGGAGAAAACTGTGGTGCGCCATTAATACCTGGGTGACTTGTGACAAGTTCGCGTTTCCCAGTGTAAATGTCTTGAATGTAGATTTGCGATTGGCGATTTTCAAAAGTCACGTACGCAAGTTTGTTTGCATCCGGCGACCATGCAGGAGACATTAACGGCTCTTTGGAGCGCAATAACACCTGCTCGTTGTAACCGTCATAATCGGCAACAACTAACTGGTATGGCTTATCTTGGCCGTCACGTACGATGACGTAGGCAATCTTAGTTCTAAATGCGCCTCTTTCACCTGTTAAGGCTTCATATACTACATCACTGATTTGGTGCGCATAGTTTCTAAAGCCTGTACTGCTGACAATGCTTTGGCGTCCTTCAAGTACATGATCGTCGCTTTGCATTAAGCGACCATTTGACATAATGCGAGTTTCACCACCAGTAAGCTGTGCTCTGATCACGTCAATCAGTTCATACTTTACCAAGTAGCGTCCAGCAGATTGCTGGGTCACGGTGCCTACAACTACCGCTTCAACCCCCGCATCAACCCATGCAGCGTAGTCGATTTCCGAGTCAGTGGTTGGTAATTGAGGCATGTCAGCCTCGGCAACAGGCTTAAATTTACCGCTGCGCATCAAGTCCGCAGAAATAACGTCACTTAAACTCGACGGCATTTCACCAGTGCCATTATATTTAAATGGTACAATTGCGATGGGTCTGGCACTGTCTACCCCTTCTGTTATCACAATTTCAAGTGCGGCTTGCGCAAACTGTGATACACCCAGAGTAAAAACCAGCAATAAGGTTGTGAACTTCTTTAGCATGTTCGTCCTTTAAAAATTTGGTTTAATTGTTAAATTGATATTCTTAAGCTGCTCAAACACGTCTTTATCTTTAGAAACAGGTAAAGTATCGGCCATTTTCACAGCACGGATCGCAGCTTCACAAACTAGCTTGTCGCCGCCCAATGACTCTACATGCGTCACAAGGCCGTTAAAGGCTAGGCGAATGTTTACTCGGCATTGTTTACCTTTCATTGTTTCATCGATAAGCAAGTTGGCTTGAATGCGTTGCATGATAAGTGCTTTAAACTTATCCACTTCGCTCAATACTTGCTGCTGACGGATCTTCGCTCTTGCTGCCTGCTCTTTCGCAAGCTGGTCACGCAGCATTTGTTCTTCAAGTGCCTTTTGACGTTGACGCTCCGCTTCTTCCGCTTTTCGTTTTTCCTCAGCTTCGCGACGTTTCCTCGCCTCTTCAGCTTTTCTTAAGCGATCTTCCTCAGCTTGACGCTGGGCTGCAGCCTTTTTAGCAGCTTCTTCCGCAGCGGCTTTTTCAGCCCTCGCTTTATCAGCCTGCTCACGTTGCTTTTTCTCAATTTCGCGAGCGCGTTTGGCTTGCGCCTCAGCTTGGCGAGTCTCTTCCAACTTAGCTTGACGCTCTTGCTCCAGCTTTTTAATGCGCCGCGCTTCGGCTTCACGGTCTTTTCTAGCTTGCTGCGCACGCTGTTCAAGATCGCGAATACGGCGATCTTCAGCAGCTTGCTTTTCTTCTTCACGCTTTTTTAAATCCGCAATCTTTTTCTCAACCGCTTGCTGATCAACCGACACCGCAGAAACCGCCCTTTCAGGCTTTTGATCTTTTTGCTGTGGATTTAAGGTGACTTCCATCACAGTAGGTGTATCAACTTGAAAATTTGCCGTAGCAAATAGCAGACCGCCAATTGCGCCATGAAGCAATACTGACTTAACTACGCTGCTAGATAATGAACTCATTACTCATCCTCAAATGATTTAGTCATTAGGCCAACAGAAGGAACACCCGCTTTTTTCAAGAAGTCCATTAAATAAAGTACTTCTTGATACGACACTCTGCCTGAACCTTTAATCATTACAGGGGTATCTGGATTTTGTTCTAACTTAAGTTTAATCACCGCAGCTACTTCTACTGCATCCATTGGTGCTTCAGGGTCCGTACCAACAGTCACAAAATAGCGACCTTCAGCATCAATGGTGGCAATAATCGGTGGCGAGTCTTTGGTTTCAACCAATTCAGACTCTTCCATCTGAGGTAAGTCTACTTTTACGCCGTGCTGGATAAGTGGAGCCGTTGCCATAAAAATGATTAACAGCACCAACATAACATCAATATAAGGAACGACGTTGATCTCCGCAACGGGACGACGTCTCTTACGCTGATACATTTTGTTTTGCCTCTACTTGTGTTGCAGCCTGACGATAAAGAATATTAGCGAACTCTTCCATAAAGTTAATGTACTGAGTTTCTAGCTTTTCTACATTTTTGGCAAATCGGTTATACGCCATAACCGCTGGAATTGCCGCAAACAGACCCATGGCTGTTGCAATCAACGCCTCAGCAATACCTGGTGCAACCATTTGCAGTGTCGCTTGTTTCACTTCGCCAAGCGCGATGAAAGCATTCATGATCCCCCAAACGGTACCAAAAAGACCGATGTAAGGACTGATAGAGCCAACTGTTGCTAAAAAAGAAAGGCTTGATTCTAACTTTTCGATTTCACGAGAAAGCGCGACACGCATTGAACGGTGAGTACCTTCAACAACAATTGAAGGGGATTGGATATTGCCTTTTTTATGCTTTGCAAACTCTTTAAAGCCAGATACAAATAGCGCTTCTAGTCCTGACGCGCTACCAGTCCTTGCAGCTATTTCATTATAGAGTTTGCTAAGATCCATACCGGACCAAAATTTTTGCTCGAAATTCTTTGATTGGCTTTGGGCTTGAGAAATGACAGTTTTACGTTGAAAAATAATTGCCCAAGAAGCAATAGACAATCCCACCAGGGTCAACATAACAAGTTGTACCAAAAAGCTGGCTTTTAAAATTAGATCGACAAAATTTAGTCCCGATTCCACGTTATTATACTCCCAAAAGTGTTTCGGCAATGGTAGCCATTTATATTCTTGCGCTCTACCGAGCAATATCTAGAGATAGACTAGATTTACTACCAAAAGGTTCAGCTAGTTTAACCACACTATAAATACCTTACAATCTCAATACTGCGAATTCATTGTATTTGACGATAAATAGAGCTAAACAGTTTAACTCCCTTTGCTTTACCCAAACTTAAGCAAATTCGACAATCTCCATCACAGTCTCTAAATATGACTCAAAACTGCATAAAATAGGAGTTTTATGCACAAATAGAGAATAAAACCTCAAAAAACAGATTGGTCTTACCAATTAACAACAGATTATCTAATATTTACATTTTGCGCATTTAACATACAAAACTATATTTTACATAAACTTACACAAATACATCACCACGTTTAAGCTCACTTTTTAACCTCAACAAAAATTCTGATATTAGTTTTTTTTATCTGAAAAAAGAATTTTTCTAGTTTGATGAAAAACTAAAACCTCTTTAATATACACCCTGTACTGAGCGAGCAGCTGAAGTTTCAGCAAAGCACAGTTACTTGCAATAGGATTCTGATTTTTCGTATTGCTTAGATGATGCATTTTGTGGATAAAACCCAAAGTAACTCATCTTGTTCCCTGGATTACTTCCTTCAACTTGTTGTTTTGCCCGCATTATTTGCGGGCTTTTTTTTGCCTGAAATTTGGTGCGAGCTCCTTATTACGCTCCACATTTTCTTTAACACTCGGTCATTTTGCGGTTTTTATTTAGCGCTTGGTTTAAAGGACGAGACAATCTACAAATAGTTTAAGCAACGGTATAGCCCACACAGGTCGAGATAAATTTACCTGAGGTTTAGATAAGAAAGGTTCTCACTCCTTGTTGTTAAGGGGCAACTTAATTTACCTCCTTGTCTAGCCAGAAAGTTTTAGGGGGAAACTAGGCGAATTTACGCACCAATAGCTGGCTATTGGAAGTGAATTCAACGCAGTTAGCGCTAAAACTGGCTGCTAGAAAGGCATTAATTATCCGAAGCTCAGGTAAATTACTTCAGCAGTGATGGATCTTGCCTGAATTTAGCTGACACAAAATAATAGATTTGTGCAAACGCGATTAGCAATAAGTGAGTGTAGAAATGAAATAGCCGAGTGAATACTCGGCTATTATGAAGAATAAAGGTGTTTATTACCCAACTTAGATCATTCTGGCTTGCTTAGCTCAAAATGCATATAGGCTTTGTCAGAGACAATACGTCCTCTTGGCGTGCGTTGAATAAAGCCTTGTTGGATCAAAAATGGTTCTATCACATCTTCGATGGTTTCTTTTTCTTCTCCAATTGCCGCAGCAAGGTTATCCAGACCAACCGGGCCACCAGTAAACTTTTCTATGATTGCCAGCAGATATTTGCGGTCCATATAATCGAAGCCACATTTATCAACATCGACCATATCCAGCGCTAAGTGCGCAATCTCTTCAGTGATAGAGCCATCGCCCTTCACTTCAGCAAAGTCTCTTACCCTGCGTAGTAAACGATTTGCTATTCGTGGTGTACCGCGCGCTCGACGCGCCACTTCAGTTGCGCCCGACTCGCTGATCTCTAGATTTAAATGATACGCTGAGCGAGTCACAATCGAAGACAAATCCGCAACCGAGTAAAACTCCAAGCGCTGCACAATACCAAAGCGGTCTCTCAATGGTGAGGTTAACGAGCCGGCACGTGTCGTTGCGCCAACCAAAGTAAAAGGTGGTAAATCCAGTTTAATTGAGCGTGCTGCAGGGCCTTCACCAATCATGATGTCCAATTGATAGTCTTCCATCGCAGGATAGAGAATTTCTTCCACCTGAGGACTTAAACGATGGATCTCATCAATAAATAACACATCCCCTTCTTCAAGGTTAGTGAGCAACGCAGCTAAATCCCCTGCTTTTTCAAGCACAGGTCCCGAGGTGGTTTTAATATTAACCTCAAGCTCGTTTGCGACAATGTTCGCAAGCGTGGTTTTACCTAAACCCGGCGGACCAAATATCAGCAAGTGATCTAAGGCTTCCTGTCTTGAACGTGCCGCCGCAATAAAAATTTCCATTTGCTTTTTGACATGTGGCTGACCAGTATAATCATTTAGTAATTTAGGTCTAATCGCCCTATCAACTAAATCTTCATTACCTTGGATCTCAGGTTCAATTAATCTATCTGCTTCAATCATAGTTACATCATCGATTTAAGAGCGTCTTTAATGATACTCTCGGTCGTCATGCCTTCTCTGTTTACGGCTTTTACCGCTTTTTGTGCTTGAACTTGTTTATACCCTAATGCCATTAAGGCTGCAATTGCTTCATCTGCTGGGGTATCACTTACCGTCGGATGCTCTTGCGGCGCAAGTACAGCAGCATCGCTAAACGGTGTGAGTAAGTCATTGCCAAAGTCTTTTAGCTTATCTTTCATTTCAAGCACTAGGCGCTCAGCGGTCTTTTTACCAACACCTGGGATCTTAACCAAAGTCGTTGCATCGCCATGATTCACGCAGCTAACAAATTGCTCTGCAGACATGCCAGACAAAATTGCAAGTCCGAGCTTTGGACCGACTCCGTTCGCTTTAATTAACGTTCTAAACAATGCACGTGCGATCTTGGTATTAAAACCAAACAGTAACTGCGCATCTTCACGTACTACAAAGTGAGTAAATACTGAAACCGGCTCGCCCACGCTCGGTAATTCATAAAAACAAGTCATAGGCATTTGCACTTCATAACCTACACCTGCAACATCAATTAATATCTCTGGTGGCTGCTTTTCTAACAGTGTTCCGCTTAATTTTCCTATCATGGTTATCTCAACCTTCCTCTTACGGTTTTACGCGCTGCGCCTGCCATTTTTATTAAGTTTTGCCTTGAGTGCGCGTGACAAATCGCCACCGCCAACGCATCTGCAGCATCAGCTTGGGGTGTGCCAGGCAGCTTTAATATGCGCTTTACCATTTCCTGTACTTGGGCTTTGTCTGCACCACCGGTACCCGCAACGGCTTGTTTAACTTGCCTTGCCGAATATTCACTCACAACCACTGACTGCATGGTCGCTGCAACAATGGCCGCACCTCGCGCTTGACCAAGTTTTAAGGCTGAACTTGGATTATGCGCAACGAACACTTGCTCAATCGCAAAGTCGCTCGGCGAAAACTGCTCTATGAGCTGTGTGATCCCTTGATAGATCATTTTTAATCGAGTGGGAAAGTCATGTTCACCAACTTTAATGCAACCGCTCCCCAAATATTGGAACTTTGCACCTTGATGAGCAATCACACCATAGCCTGTAAATCTTGACCCCGGATCAATTCCTAAAATGACAGCCAAACGCATCGTCTCTTGGTTTTTTGGTTATAATGCCAAAATACTGTATAGATTACCAGTTAAGTTGTAACCCTACTCTGCTTTACCAACTTAAGTTTTTCGGTTTGCCTAACTATCATCATTTTAATACCAGTTAGGTGAGGTATTGGTAATTTAGATAGAGCACAATCATAATGTTTCCAAAATAAAAACACCGTGATAACATAAAAACAACTTCATAAACTTAAGAGTGAACTAAAAGGAAATTCAATGGAAAGAAACTCGATAAAAGCATTACTTTACGGAGCGTTAACAGCTAGTGGTATGGGGATTTCTGTATCTGCAAATGCGGCTATTACTCAGTATCAAACCGAAATTTGCTACTCATGTAGTGCAGGAAATGCCATCGACTTTGCCAAAAAATATCCACCTACGGTGGAGTGTAAGATAAATGGACCATTCGGTTGGGATTATACTCAAGAGTGTTACTCACAACCGCGAGACGTACTAATTATTAATGCGAACTCAGGCCAAAAGTGGTACTACCAACTCAACCACACAAACCAAGGTAAGTTTCGTAACGAGTTAACACTTAATACAACAGAAAAAAACCTACCAGCTGATGCGAATAACCTTGCAGACGAATTATTAAGGTATTATGCAGCTTGGGATAGAGCAGTGTCACTAGTGAATGACCAGTATCAATCTCAAACGATGCAAACAGCTTTCCTCTCAGAGGCGCTTACGCAGAGATTTTCAACAGCTTCAGCATCGCCGAATAACTGTGAAAACGAGCCGATCACCCGCGCAGCCCACTTTGCTTATGATGTAAAAGCAAGAGCAAACTTGCATAAAAGCTTAGTAAATAAATTTCAACAAGAGTACGGAAGTGTTGACGGGGCATTTGAAACAAAGCAAATGACCGCACTCAACTTTTCTGTGAGTAAAGGTGGTGTAGGGCTTGGCGGGAGCTGGCAGTATGTGCCTGAAACTCGCTCAGTGAGTGTAACATTTGCAGATTCCGTCAACGGAGATCACATCATAGTCTACGACATTTTCAAAGGCCCAAGAGGGACAGGACTAGACTTTGAGCTTGCAGAACATACGTCTTTTCTTGGCGGCAGTAGAATTAAAGATATGAGAAGGTCGAGACCTGCTAACGTTTCTAACTGTATGCTTGAAGTATTAAATAAACATCTTGAAGCGAGTATAGCCGGTGGCGGTGGCGGCGGACATGATCCTGTCAACCTTGGTAAAGGTTACGATAGGATCCCTGGACGAGGTTTTGGTGGTATCAGCGGTCCTCAAACCTGTACATGGACTTACTATGACCCGTGGGGCAAGCCATATTTTAGTATGGAAGGCGCTTGTCCTTAGTTAGTGCTTAAAAAATTGAAGAGGCGACCTAAGTCGCCTCTTTTATATTCGGTTGACGAACTTACTCGCCTTCACCTTGCTCTGCTAGTTGCTTTTCTATCGAGATAGCAAGCTCTTTTAGCGCATCTGGGTTTACAGGGCTTGGCGCATCCGTCATCAAGCACGACGCTTGCGTTGTTTTCGGGAATGCAATCACATCACGAATATTGTCAGTGCCACACAGTAGCATTACCAGTTAAGTTGTAACCCTACTCTGCTTTACCAACTTAAGTTTTTCGGTTTGCCTAACTATCATCATTTTAATACCAGTTAGGTGAGGTATTGGTAATTTAGATAGAGCACAATCATAATGTTTCCAAAATAAAAACACCGTGACAACATAAAAACAACTTCATAAACTTAAGAGTGAACTGAAAGGAAATTCAATGAAAAGAAACTCGATAAAAGCATTACTTTACGGAGCGTTAACAGCTAGTGGTATGGGCATTTCTGTATCTGCAAATGCGGCTATTACTCAGTATCAAACCGAAATTTGCTACTCATGTAGTGCAGGAAATGCCATCGACTTTGCCAAAAAATATCCACCTACGGTGGAGTGTAAGATAAATGGACCATTCGGTTGGGATTATACTCAAGAGTGTTACTCACAACCGCGAGACGTAATAATTATTAATGCGAACTCAGGCCAAAAGTGGTACTACCAACTCAACCACACAAACCAAGGTAAGTTTCGTAACGAGTTAATACTTAATACGACAGAAAAAAACCTACCGGCTGATGCGAATAACCTTGCAGACGAATTATTAAGGTATTATGCAGCTTGGGATAGAGCAGTCTCTAAAGTTAGCGCTGAATATCAGTCTAAGTCAGTACAATCGAATTTACTTATTCAGGCCCTTAAAAGTCGGATTTCAGTAGCTTCAGAGTCACCAAACAACTGTGAAAATGAGCCAGTTACTCGCGCAGCTAATTTTGCTTACAATATTACCGCAAAAGCAAACTTACGACGAAGCCTAGCTAGCGCACTTGAACAGGAATACGGTAGCATTAAAGGCTCTTTCGAAACTACACAAATGACCGCATTAAGCTATTCTGTGAGCAGAGGCGCTGCAGCACTATCTGACAGTTGGCAATATGTACCAATAAACCGCTCGACCCGTGTAAATTTCCATGACCCTACAAACGGTAATCATACTATTGTCTATAATGTACTTCCCGGACCTAGAGGTGTTGGTTTAGACATTGAGCTTAACGAAGCCATGAGCTTTCTTGGTGGCCATGCGATTAAAGATTTGAGAACGTCGAGACCCCCTAGCGTTTCTAATTGTATGCTCGAAGTATTAAATCAACATCTTGAAGCGAGTATAGCCGGTGGTGGCGGCGGCGGCGGACATGATCCTGTCAACCTTGGTAAAGGTTACGATAGGATCCCTGGACGAGGTTTTGGTGGTATCAGCGGTCCTCAAACCTGTACATGGACTTACTATGACCCATGGGGAAAGCCATATTTTAGTATGGAAGGCGCTTGTCCTTAGTTAGTGCTTAAAAAATTGAAGAGGCGACCTAAGTCGCCTCTTTTATATTCGGTTGACGAACTTACTCGCCTTCACCTTACTCTACTAACTGCTTTTCTATTGAGATAGCAAGCTCTTTTAGCGCATCTGGGTTTGCAGGGCTTGGTGCATCCGTCATCAAGCACGACGCTTGCGTTGTTTTAGGGAACGCAATAACGTCACGGATGTTGTCAGTGCCACACAGTAGCATCACCAAACGGTCAAGACCGAATGCCAAACCTGCGTGCGGAGGCGTGCCATACTTCAGAGCATCGAGTAAGAAACCAAACTTCTCTTGCTGTTCAGACTCTTCAATGCCTAGGATCCTAAACGCCGCCTGTTGCATTTCGTTGTTGTGAATACGAACCGAACCGCCACCGACTTCGTAGCCGTTAAGTACCATATCGTATGCATCAGAAAGTGTACCTGCTGGATTTGCTTCAAGGTCCGCAGCACTTACGCCTTTAGGCGCAGTAAACGGGTGGTGTACCGCGTGTAAGTTACCTTCGTCGTCTTCTTCAAACATCGGGAAGTCAACAACCCAAAGTGGTGCCCATTTAGTTAGATCAGTGATTTCTAAATCAAGACCAATCTTCAGACGTAGCGCGCCCATGGCTTCGTTTACAGTATTACGCTTGTCTGCGCCGAATAGAATAATGTCACCTGTGTTTGCGCCTGTGCGTTCAAGCAGTGCATTGATCACTTCTTCATTCAAGAACTTAGCGATTGGTGACTGTACGCCTTCGATACCCGCCTCACGGTCATTCACTTTCATCCATGCAAGGCCTTTCGCACCGTAAATACCTACAAACTTAGTGTATTCATCGATTTGCTTACGTGAAAGTTGTGCGCCACCTGGTACTGACAGTACTGCAACACGACCTTTTTCGTCGTTCGCAGGGCCGCTTAGTACTTTAAATTCAACATCTTTTACGATGTCTGCAACGTCGATAAGCTCAAGCGGGTTACGTAGGTCTGGTTTATCTGAACCATATTTGCTCATCGCTTCGCTGTATGGCATCACAGGGAACTCACCCAAATCAACGTCTAGGAAAGACTGCCACATTTCACGGATCATTTTTTCTGTCACGCCACGAACTTGATCTGAGCTCATAAATGACGTTTCGATATCTATCTGAGTGAACTCAGGCTGGCGATCTGCACGTAAGTCTTCATCACGGAAACATTTTACGATTTGATAGTAGCGGTCAAAGCCAGACATCATTAGCAGCTGCTTAAATAGCTGCGGCGACTGCGGTAGCGCATAGAAACTGCCTTTGTGAACACGACTTGGTACTAGATAGTCGCGTGCACCTTCAGGTGTCGCTTTAGTTAGTACTGGCGTTTCAATGTCTAAGAATGCATTTTCATCTAAGAAACGACGCACAAAGCTACTCGCTTTAGCACGCATCTTAATGCGATCGCTCATTTCTAGACGGCGTAGGTCTAAATAACGGTATTTAAGACGACGCTCTTCAGAGTTTTGCTGATTGAAGTCAAGCGGTAATGGTTCTGAACGGTTGATAATGGTTAAGCCAGTGCCTAAGATCTCAACTTCACCGGTTGCCATGTCTTTGTTTACTTGGCTTTCAGGACGCGCACGGACAACACCTTTGATCTGAACACAGAACTCTTGGCGCAACGTATTCGCTTTATCCATTAAGCCTTCCACTTCAGGATCGAATACCACTTGCACAAGCCCTTCTCTATCTCTTAAATCGACAAAGATTAGGCCGCCAAGGTCACGACGTTTATTGATCCAACCACATAGTTCAACTTCCTGATCTACATGGCTCTTATTTAGTTTTCCGCAGTATATAGAGCGCATAAAATTCCTGTCAGTCCAGTTTGCTCTTACGACTAATCACTTCTCACCACACAATATGAATTCACAGTATTGGTAAGCCAGTCGCTAAGACTCATTTTCAATAACCGCCAATTATATAAAAATACGCTGCATTGTCATCCTCAATCTAAGGATCTGATACACTATTCACACATTTAATCGTTGTTTTGATCACTATGTTGTATCTGGGTTGTCCACAATGGAGTAGCGCACACTGGAAAGGTCGAGTATTTTCCAGCCATTGTAGTGCCACAAATATGCTCAAAGAGTATGGCCAAATTTTTAATAGCGTTGAAGGCAATACGACTTTTTATGCCGATCCAAATCCGCAGACCGTATTAAAATGGCTAGAACAAGTGCCCGATGACTTTCGCTTTACGTTTAAAATTCCTAAGCGCTTTAGTCATGAAATGGCACTTAGCCACTGCCAAGATGAATTATTGGCTTGGTGTAAAAACATGGCGCCGCTGTTTCCAAAATTAGGCGTATTAATGCTGCAATTACCTGCGCAGTTTGCGCCTGAACATATAAATAAAATGCGACAATTTTTATCTTGGTTGCCCAAAGCGCTAACTGTTGGTGTTGAAGTACGGCATTGGGACTTTTATCGCAAAGGCGATGCTGAGCGCAGATACAACCAATATTTAATCGAAAATAACTACAACCGCATCGTGATGGATACTCGCGCACTTTTTAGCGAGCCTGCCAGTACCCCTGCGATAGTAGATGCACAGCAAAAAAAGCCGCGATTACCTGTGCATGCTATTGCCACGGGAGACAGCCCTATTCTGCGATTTGTTGGTTGCTCTCAGCTTGAGTCTAATAGAGACTTTTATCAGCCTTGGTTAACTAAACTCAATCAATGGCTCAGCGAAGGTAAATCACCTTATGTGTTTTTCCATACCGCAGACAATTTTGATGCGCCATTTTTAGCAAGACAATTTATCGCTGATTTAGAGATACATCATCAAGTAAGCAATCCATTCCCCGCTGAAAAAGAAGCAAAGCAAGAGGCGCTGTTTTAATGTCCCACCCCTATTTTTTAAACTACTCAGAGCAAGTCCAGACTCAAGTCACTCAATTAATAGAGAGCAAGCGACTCAGTGCTTTTTTCAAAAGCCGCTATCCTGAACCGCATCAAATCAAAAGCGATAAGCTACTTTACGAATATGTAGAAGGATTAAGACAGCAATACTTAAAAAATACCCCACGGGTATCGCAGGCCAAGTTTGAGAAGCGCAACAATATGGTATTGAATGCGTTAGGAACCCATACGTTCAAAACCACACGACACGGGCAAAAACAAAAGACGTCTCATCAAATACACATCGCAGCACAGTTAAAATACGCTCCCGAGGCGGTGCTACGAGCGTTGGTTGTACACGAGCTAGCGCACTTTAAAGAGAAAGACCATAACAAGGCGTTTTACAAGCTTTGTCAGCATATGGAACCCCACTATCATCAACTTGAGCTAGAGTTACGGCTATTTATGCTGATGTGTGAAACGGAAGGCAACACCAATTACACTTAACTGAAGGGTAATTGGTGTTTTGAGAAATTAGCGTTTACAGCTTGGTGCAAAACCACCCGTACGCGCTTTGTTAGCGGTTGCTTGGGCAGTTGTCATGTTTGCTTGTAATTGCTTAATTCGATTTTCAGGCGCAGGGTGCGTCGACATAAATTCTGGTGGACGCTGTTCGCTCATTTTCGCCATATTTTGCCAAAGCGCAACCGAGCCTTCTGGATTAAAGCCAGCCTTAGCCATTAGGTCTAAGCCGATAACATCCGCTTCGCTTTCATGAGAGCGGCTAAATGGCAATGCCACACCATATTGCGCACCAAGACCTAATCCCTGCATAATGGCATTGCGATATTCGATATTATTCATTTCAAGCACCGCCGCACCTGCTTGCAGGCCAAACTGCAACACACTGTTTTGCGATACGCGCTCATTAGCGTGTTCAGCAATAACGTGCCCTACTTCATGACCCATCACCGCAGCAAGTTGATCTTGGTTTTCTGCAACTTTGAGAATCCCCGTATGAACCCCGATTTTACCGCCGGGTAGTGCAAATGCATTAGCAGAGTCATCTTCAAAGACCACGACTTCCCATTGCTGGTTTGCGTAGTTTGTTGGGAGTTGTGCTATCAAGGCATTTGCAATACACTTAACATAGCGATTGGTTTTAGCATCAGTATCGACTTTTTGCTCTTGCTTCATTTGTTCAAAGCTTGCAACACCCATTTGGTCCATTTGCTGCTCGGAATAGAGTGCTAACTGAGTGCGTCCGGTAGGCGATGTTTTGCAGCCAGCAAGCGTTGCCGCCACAGCTATCGCGAGAACCAGTTTTTTCATAACTTGTTCCTTTTCTTATTTTATAACTTAAGTTTCTCTAAGTTTACCGCAATTTCGTCACTTAACGAGACTAACTTAGTACAATATAAAAAATTTTTCATGAACTTCTGCTGATCAGAACGCCGTCTTTTCGTTGCTCTACTCTAGTGCACCGAGTTCCATCTTCATATAAAGCGTCTCTGATTGGTGTATTTATTCTGCTTAACATTAACAAGGTAACAATACCAACATATGAAGTCATCAACACTCCCAGCAATACTCTTGCCATTACTGGCTAGTATTGTCGCGATAACGCCTTTGGCTATCGACTTGTACCTACCTGCGATGCTCGCGATTGCAGATAGCTTGAATAGCCCGCTTGAGCAAGTGCAGGTTTCTCTTAGTAGCTATTTAGCAGGTTATGCTGTCGGCATGATGGTGTTTGGCCCCCTTGCAGATAGATTCTCAAGACAGACGTTAGCTATTTGGGGCTTGGTCGGCTTTACCGCATCGTCAATTGGGCTTGCGCTAACGAATGACATCGATATGTTTTGCTTCTTACGGGTCGTTCAAGCATTTTGTGGTGCCGCAGCAACAGTCGTTGTACCAGGCGTGATCCGCTATTATTACAAAGAGCATACAGCCAAAGGGATGTCTTATGTTTCAATGATCATGATGATCGCGCCACTAATTGCTCCCTCACTTGGTGCGCTGATCTTGTTGTACTTTGATTGGCACGCCATTTTTTGGTTTTTAGCGGTTTATGCTGTACTCGTTATCATCGCATTACAGTTTTTCTGTATTGCAATTCCGACCAAAGCCGATGTACCGCTTAGCTTATCGTTTTTCTTAAAAAGCTATCGTATTGTGTTAACACAAAAGAAGGCCCGCTACGATATTCTTTCTTCGATGCTGGCATCATTCGCATTCTTTTGTTTTTTAACCTCAGTTTCATTTATTTATCTTGAGTATTATGGCGTGTCGGAGCAGCTGTTTGGAGTGTTATTCGCCATGAATGTGATTGCATTGATGCTCGGTAACTTTGCCAACACGCGTTTAGTGCCAAGGCTTGGTTCTAGGAGAATGCTCAATATCGGTCTCGCGATTGGTGTCGTCTGCTCCACGATCTTAGTCATACTCAGTAGCCAATCAGTCTCGGTTTGGGTGCTCGCTTCTGCCATTGCACCTTTGATGATGAGTTTGGGGATCATTGCCAGCAACGCTGATGCACTGATATTACTGAGTTTTGAACATCAAACCGGTACCGCAACCGCGGTGATAGGCACGCTACGATTTGGTAGTGGCGCTTTGGTCGGCCCTTTACTTGCACTCGCGGTTCCTGAGTCACCTTTGCCATTCTCAAGCTTTATGTTCGCTGCCATTGTGCTGACTATCGTCTGCCAATTGTTAAACAGGCGTTTTGAGAAAAGTGTCAACGCTACAGAAATCAAAGAATAATACACAAAAAGCCCCGACTTGCGGGGCTTTTCTCTAAAATCGTTATTAGATCATCTTAATTTAGTTCTTTATCTTTCCAGAACTTAGTGCCTTTTACTGTTGCTTGCAGTGCCAAGCCACTTTCAGTAAAGGTGTACACTGTAACATCGCCATAATAGGCTTCGCCTTCTACCGATGCACCTTTTTTAGCCGCTTTCGCCGCAGCATCTGCATTTCCGCCAAACGTCCAGCCTGAGGTCACAAACTTATTCATTGCTTCAGGAGTATGGAATACCATCACAATACGATAATCTTTTACACCTAGACCAAGGCCGACACCGCCTTCAGCCATATTCATATAAGTGTTACTTCCTACCGTATTATCATGTACGACACCGTAACCTGTTCCAGCTGCAACAAATAGCAGATTAATATTGGCATTAGAAAAAACAGCATAGCCCGGCGCTGCCGCAATTTGCGAACGCGTATCTGGCTTTTTGCTGTAAAGCTGAGTAAGTACATCGTTTTTCATATCTAGGATGGCACGTTGCTTTTCAACCTTGTCACCATCGCCCATTGAAGCACATGCACTAAGCATGACGGCCAAAAAGCCAGCCATTAAATGTTTAACGTTTACCATAGGTTTTTCCTTTCCTGCATTAATTGAAAATAACACTACCTATCATAGACGCTTAGTTTGAATGCTGGATTAATTTAGAGGTATGTTTCGAGCCTTGCCAAACCAGCGGCAAAGTTACGCTTACCCGTACCTAAACGAAAGTGGCACTCGCTCTCCAATAGAAATAACTTTGCGGGTAACAATAGCGTGTTTGAGGTCTCTGCAAATTGACGTGACCACTTTTCAGAGTCCCTTACTGAATTAATCTTCAGCAATGACAACACACCTCCACGAGGCTCAACCCAAGTCACTTTTTGCGAGTATAAACTGACAAATTCACGCATCAATTGGACGTTATTTGCAATGATGTTCGCATTATGCGCTAAGATAGTTTCACTATGCAGTAATGCGGTCGTCGCCAATAAATCATCCACTTTACTGCCACAAATGCTTAAGTAGCTTTTACCGGCCAACAGCGCATCTGCTAGTGCTTTCGAACCGCAAATTGCCCACCCTACTCGGATCCCAGGTAAGCCCATACTTTTAGATAATACGCCTAACGTAATCGACCGCGGATAAGCCGAAAAGCGCCCACTTACTGCGCGGTCATCGCCATGGCTCTGTGCTGATACTTCATCACTTAAAATGTAAGCACCACACTGCTCTGCTAGCAGCTGTATTTGTCCAACTTCTTTGTCAGTCAAGCCTGTGCCCGTTGGATTATGAGGGGCATTGACGATAATGAGTTTGGTTTTTGTCGTCACTGCGTTTTTGAGTCTTTCTATATCAACCTGCCAGTTGTCCTCTTCTCGCAATGGCACCGTGTTGACGATAGCGCCAAACTGTTTGGGGAGTTTTGCAAGCGATGGGTAACTTGGCGTACAGACCACCACCTCATCTTGTGGGTCTAGTAATTGCGCCATCGTAGTGAAAATAGCTTCTTGAGCACCGCTAAACGTCACAATTTGATTAAGATCCACACATGCAGTCGTCGGCAGATGATAAGCTTTAATCGCCGCTTTTAGCCTTTCACTGCCCGCAATCGGGTTATAACCCAGTTCAATATCTGGCATTTTGCCGCCACCAAGCTCAATAAGTTCACCAAGCGTGACGCCTTGAGCGCAGGAATCACTCAAGTTGATATCGATGGGAGCAGCCAAGCTTTGACTAAACTTAATGTGATCGGGTAATACTAATTCCATTCTTTAACCTAAAAAAATCATGCCAGCACTTTGGCTGGCATGGGTATCAACGACTATTTAAGACGCCAAAGCGTAAGTTGGCATCGCTCTAGTTCAACTTTACGTACGTTTTTGCTTATGGCGGACATTACTTCATCTTCAGCCAACAGTTCAAAATCTCGTCCCAGTAAAATTTCTAAACCATCACGGCCCGTGACATTCTCACCACTGACCTTATAACCGCCCAACCAGTTTTGTGCTTGGGTTAGCGCCTTGTCCCACTGATAGGCTGAGCTTATCGCAAGGATCCCGCCTGCATTCAAGCGCGATTTAATTTGGTTTAAAAAGGTTTTTGGTGAATATAAGTATTCCACAACACGATGACACAAGATTAAGTCATACTCGGCGAATTGTGGTTTAAGGTTATGCCCATCCCCTTGGCAAAAATGAATACGCTCACTGAGTTCATTAAATCCCAATTGCGAGGTAGACACTTCGTGGAAGTCCACAATTTCACCTTCAATCTCGGTAGCAAAGCGTACTAGCGTGCCTTCTTTTAAGGCCAACGCGTGTTGAATATTGCGCGCAGTAAAATCAATGCCATCTACTTGAGCAAAGTGTTTCGCTAATTCAAAACTTGCACGACCGACCGAGCAACCTAAGTCCAGCGCTTTATTTGTATTACCTTGATAATGCACCATTAGCTGTGAAACGACACTTTGTAATGGGTTGCCAAAATGCATAACAGGCTTACCGTAGTGGCTATGTAGCGCATTGGCGACGTCCGCATCCATTTCACACAAGTTGACCTTTTGCACTGGCACTTGTGAACTCTCACTTTCGATGTATCTAAATCCGGCATGTTGGAAGAAGTGGCGTCTAAAGGCATAACGAGAATCTCGCACGGCTTCGTTACCTGTAGAAATCCAAGAACCACCTTTTATCAGATTATGTTTACCGTCAAAAGTGGGTGTCGAGAAATCATCGTATAATGGATGCACTTTAAAGCCGCTATATGCGTCAATCGGACTTTCTGTCCATTGCCAAACATTGCCGATGATGTCGAATAAACCTTCAGTTTCAAAACGGTTAACCGGACAGCTTGAAGCACATACCTCAAGGTTAATGTTTCCCGGCGCTTCACTCCATGTTGGCAGATCAACATCGAGCTTATCGCGTAGTACTTGCCACTCTGCTTCTGTTGGTAAGCGTACAAAGTGCTCACTTTGCTCTGATTTCCAGTTACAAAAAGCCTTCGCTTCAAGGTAATTAACCTCAACTGGCCAATTGAGTGGTAACGGGATTTCTTCGGCTAAGTTTCGTTGCCAAAAGCCTGTGTCTTTTTTTACCCAAAAGCGCGGCATGGTTGATTTAGTTGAAGCCAGCCAAGCTTGACCTTCAGCCGTCCAAAACTCAGGCTGATTGTAGCCACCAGCTTCGACAAAGGTTAAAAACTCTTGGTTTGAGACCACATATTTACTGGCCTTGAATGGCTCCACTTTGACGTCTTGTACACCATATTCGTTATCCCAGCCGTAGGTTTGATTTGATTCAGGTTTACCGAGCCGAACATTACAACCGCTTACTGAGATTAGGTTGTTGTCAGGTGTATCACCGTACTCATCACACGCCTCCCAGCCGGGTTGTAAAGTCAAGTCAGCCAGCGGCAGCATCCGCATTATTACAGAAGAGGTTTCTAGGTGGATACGTTCGTGTTCAATACCCATTAGGACAACCCACGCAAGGCTATCTTGAGTGATTGGTAGAGTAATATCCATCTCGTCGATTAACCCATTAATAAGTGCATTCACTTGCTGGCGATAAGCACGCACTTCTGGCACTGTTGGCCAATCGTAATTATTGCTATCAAGGTCGTCCCAAGACATTTCATCTACGCCAACTGCACAGGTAGATTCAATGTGTGGATTAACGCGTTGAGCGATGTATTTCCCTAACATCAACTTATTAACGTAAAAACAAGCGGTATGACCGAAATAGAAAATGAGAGGATGCCGTAACCGCTCAGCCTTCACAAAATAGGCGTCGTCATTGTTGATATTGCTAAATAATGATTCGTACTGCTGCCAGCTATTGTTGAAGTATGCTTTGATCTCAGCGCGCTTTTTCTCTACATCGCCACCTGAAAGCCAGATTGGCTTTAATGTATTTGGTCTTTCCATACAATTATCTTCTTTAAACTTGCTACTTCGATACATACACCATTTCAATGCATGCAGCTTTTAAACTTTGCTCACTTTGCCACTTAATACCAATGGCATCTTGCTGTATACGTTTGATAATCTAGCTTAGACCACTGATATCAACTTTTTATGACCTTAACTTATTCACATTTAATTTTCACTGCCGATAGGGCGATTTTCGGAAAAAACTTCACTTGGCACATCTGGCATATGCGATAAAAATAAAAAGAGCGCAACTAAGGTCACGCTCTTTTGGCAGCGGGGCTGCATCACAATGAAATTTACGCGACCGCTGGCTCTAGAGATTCAACCGAGCTGGACTCCAATGTCAAAAACACCAGCACCATGATATTGGCGATAAACCACAAGTCTTTAATCACAAATTGTCCCAAACCACCAAGCAAACTCATGTCGCTAAACGCACCGGCTGCGGTAAACAAAAAGCTTTGTGTCATAACAAATACCGCAAGACACCCAAGGCTTGCGACGCCAATCAAGACTCGCTGATTAAACCAAATGCCAATGCCGAGCAAGCCTGCCATCAAAACGTCATAGACGCCTATCACGTTTGAGGCTTCTTGCACGGTAAACAACTCATACATCCAAGACATAAACGGTGAAGTTTCCACTAGCGGCACGATTGCCTTTGCCTCAAGTTCAAGAAATTTCATTCCACCAATCCAGACTAAAACCAATGCCACGGGGAAATAGTTCGCCCATACGAGCGTTCGCGTGTTGATCTGATAACGGCAGTAGAGAAATAGTGCGATGGGTACTAACGCAAAATACTTGATGACCCCTTGCCCAGAACCAATAACGGGAAAGCCGCCATGAGCTGCTATCCAGCGGTTTTCGGCAAACAACGTCAGCAGAGTAAATAAACTAATGATGGCGATTAAGGCAAGCGGCCACGCCGCAGGAATAATCTTACATTGCTGTAAAATGACTAGACCCGCGACAACCATTAACGCAAAGCCAAATACAATACCAAGTGTGGCAACAGGCACCCACTCCGTTAACCCGTAAAAGCTAAAGGTGCCTGAAATGGTACTTGGCCCAGCGCCAAACAAAAATGAAATGCCAAGCAGTAATAAGCTCACTGCTAACACGCCTGAAATAGAATAATCGATAGTTCTGAACGACATATCTAACCTCTTAATATGCTATTGTCTATAAGACCCGAGGTTTGAGAAAGTTCATTCAGTGTTTGTGAAGTTTATACCCATTGCCATCTGTGTTGAGTCGTTAGGTCGACAGCCCAGTTCAACGCCAGTGCGCCGCAAAGTCAATGAGTCGCGTTAATATTGGGCTTTGAAATTTATCTTTACGCGTCACCAACCAAAACTGCCTCGGTGCGGCTTTTAAACCTGAAAGCGCCTTAATTCGTTGCTGTGCTATGGCATGTTCAGCGGAGTATTTTGAGATACACGCTACACCGAGCCCTGCCGCAACACCATTTATAATCGCCTCGGTGGAATTTAACTCAAACGCGATTCGCCACGACGCAAGCTGCGCAGCAATATTCGCCAAGAAAAATTCTCGACTGCCGGAGCCTTGTTCCCGCAACAACCAACGAGATTGACTTTGTATCAGCGTTTGAAAGTCAGTTATCGCACAGTCCATTGCACTCACGATACACATTTCATCTTCAAACCAAGGCATGATGTCTAAATCTTCGCCTATCACTCGACCTTCAACAAAACCAATGTCTAATTCGTAATCACGAAGCATGGCACACACCTTCGCCGTATTGGTGATAAACAACTGCTGCTGTGTATGCCCTGTTTGCTGCTGAAAAGCCGCTAACATGGGAGGCAACAAATGATTGCCTAAGGTATCGCTGGCACCAATTTTAATTTCGCCATATAGCCTCTCGCTTTCTTTAAATAAGGACTCTAAGAAGCGACATCTATCAAGCACTTGATGCGCATGCGGTAGTAATAACTCTCCGGCAGGATTTATCATTAATCGATTATTTACACGATCGAATAATGGTTGTTCGAGGTGACGCTCTAACTCCGCCAGAGCCATGCTAACAGCAGCCTTAGTTAAACATAGCTTATCCGCTGCGGCCGTGATCGAACGCTCTTGCACGATTACCGTAAATACATTGAGTTGCTTAAGGGTTATCATTGATGTTAAGAATTACTGAACACTAATTTAAATATATTCAGATATTCTTAATCAAAGCGCAAGCGTATTATCCCTTCACCGAACAATTATTGTGAAATTACGCATGGCTACTCTTCTTTCTTATGGTAAAAAACTCACCGCCAATATCCCCACCCCGATGTCTGGTCTTGCTCTTGGGCTAGCTAGTTTAGGCTGGTGTATCAGTAACCTCTTTCCCGCATTTTTTGTGTTAAAACCTTTAAGTGCACTGCTGGCTGGCTTTATTTTATTGCTGTTAGTGCTTAAGTTTATTCATCAACCAGCTCTATTAAGAGCAGATCTCGCAGATCCAGTAGTTGGGAGTGTATTACCAACCAGTGCCATGACAATCATGGTGATTTCTCATAGCATCTCGGCCTATTCTCATCTTATTGCAACTGTGGTTTGGCTACTCGCCATTGCACTTCATCTAGGGTTGCTAACCAGCTTCGTGTATTTTCGCAGCCGCAATTTTGAGCTTAATCAGCTAGTGCCAAGTTGGTTTATTCCCCCAGTGGGGTTTGTCGTTGCCGATGTCACCTTTAACGGTATGTCAGCGTTGCAACCTTTGGCTATGGGGCTGTGGTACTTGGGAGTGATATTTTATCTGCTGCTGCTACCGTTCATGATTTACCGTTTGTGTAGAGGCAGTGCCATACCACAGCAAACCCAGCCCACAATTGCAGTCATGGCAGCGCCTGCGAGTCTATGTTTAGCAGGATATTTAAGTGTCCATCCAATGCCAGCGGCTGGCGTGGTGTTTGCCCTACTGAGCATTGCTATTATTATGACCCTAGCAATATACCTTGCTTTTATTCAGCTTCTACGGCTGCCATTTAGTCCCGCTTTTGCAGCATATACCTTTCCATTAGTCATCGGCGTCACCGCCATTAGTAAGGTCGTCACTTGGCTCGGCAGCGAACACTTAAGCTTAGGCTGGTTAAGTGTGTTGCAGTACCTAGTTTGGTTTGAACTTGTTGTTGCGATCGCTGTAATTAGCCATGTTTGTATTCACTATACGCGATTCTTACTAAAAATAAGCACCGCCAATTCAGAGAGTTAAAGCTAATATTGCAATAACCTAAACACACACTGTTTACTTAGCATGCTAACTAATCTAAAATACTTAGCATGCTAAGTAAATATATCTTAAGTTATGTCGTCACTTCCATTTCATGAAACGCTCGATCTTAGTCTCTGTGGCAAGTTAGGCCGAGTCCATAGAATTTGCCGTCAAGCCGTAACCCAAGCTGTGGAGCCACTCGGTTTTACCCAGCCTCGCTGGACCGCCATGATGCATATTCATCATTTGGGTGAAGGTTGCACACAACACCAATTGGCATGCAGTTTAGATATCGAAATGCCGAGCCTGACTCGCACGATGAAACAGTTAGAAGAGAATAACGTCATTGAACGCCGCATTGATAAGCAAGACAAACGCTGTCGTAAAATCTACTTTACCGAACACGGGCAAGCCCAGTTAGCGCAGCTAAAGATGCGGATCAGTGAAGTGAAGGCACTTTTATATCATGGGCTTAGCGATGACGAGCTCAATGCTATTGCACATGCTTTGGTCAAACTTGAGAACAATGCTCAGCAATGTTGTGACAATATTTCTGAAAGTGGGGGTACCAGTGAGTAAACTTAGTCCAGATCAGCAATTTTCCCGCTACGTAAAGGTTTCAATCGCCCTTTTTGCACTCTGCTTTAGCTATTTTATCTTTGCTGATCTCTATATACCAATGACGCCTCAGGCACGTGTGTATCATCAAGTAACCAAAGTGACGCCTAAAGTCAGTGGTGAAGTGCTTGCAGTAAATGTCAGCAATAACCAAAGAGTTCAGCAAGGCCAACTACTACTTACTATCGATGAAGCGCCGTATCGTTTAGCATTAGCTAAGGCTGAGCTCGCTTTGGCAGAGGTTAATCAGCAGAACAAACAATTAGACGCACAGGTAGTTGCCCAGCAAGCACAAATAGAGGCTGCTGTAGCCAAGTATGATGAGCAACAGCGACTTTATAAACGCAGCCAATCTTTGCTGTCACAACACGCAATTTCAACGCAGGAATCAGATCAAATTCAAGCAAATTTTGCGACGGCTAAGTCACAGCTTAGTGCACTGAGAGCTAATCTACATGCGCTTGAAGTAAAACGTGGTGCAACCGACGAACAGAATATTGCACTAATGCAAGCACGAAATGCCGTAGAGCAGGCTAAATTGCAACTCAGCTATACCGAAGTCCGCGCGCCCCATGATGGCATCATTAGTAACTTACAGATCACCACGGGAACCTATGCTCGCACGGGTGTGAGTTTAACCAGTTTGGTTTCGGACAATGTTGACTTAGCTGCGGATTTCAGAGAAAAGTCGCTTTACCACGTCAAACTCGGCGAACAAGCGCTAGTGAGCTTTGATGCGTTACCGGGCAAAGTCTATCCCGCCGTGATCCATGAATTTTCTGCAGGCGTCAGTGATGGACAACTCAATGCCGACGGCCAATTGGCTGCCGTTGAGACCTCCAACCGCTGGGTGCGAGATGCGCAGCGTCAACGCGTTCATTTAGCATTTGATGAGCCATTACCTTTACTAGCAAGTGGTGCCAGAGCGACGGTTCAAGTTCTGCCTGAAAGCACTTTGCTTGCAACGCTTGCAAAAGCGCAAATCAAATTCGTCAGTCTACTTCACTACGTTTATTGATATGAAAGTTGCACTGAACGCCAATGACCTGAGACAAATGCTGCGTATTGCAACTGGGAGTACGCTAGGCTTTGCACTAAGCAAACTGCTCAACTGGCCGTACGGTATCTTTTTTACCGTATATCC
Source organism: Pseudoalteromonas sp. OF7H-1 (assembly GCF_022347825.1). Classification (NCBI taxonomy): domain Bacteria; kingdom Pseudomonadati; phylum Pseudomonadota; class Gammaproteobacteria; order Alteromonadales; family Pseudoalteromonadaceae; genus Pseudoalteromonas; species Pseudoalteromonas sp. OF7H-1. Next base: position 26,374 of record NZ_JAKRFX010000009.1, read on the forward strand.
CATGCTGCTACTTGGGTTAGTACCAATGTTAAACGCACACATAGTGCGCCAGTTTATCTTAAGTGGGTTGGTCTGTGCCTTTTCGGTATTGATGCTACAAGGGCTATTTGGCTTCCACCCTGCGTTAATGTCCATACTCACCTTTGCCTTATTTGCCTTTTTGTTTTTGCAAATGAGCAAAGGCGTTAACTTCTTATTTGGTGCAATGAGTGTGGTGGGACTATCAATCCAACTTCATTTTGCCAGTTATGCTTCAACCAGTGGCGGCTTATATTCACTCATAGCCAGTAACTCTCTGGCTATTATCATTAGTATCGCAACAGCATATGTAATGCATTGGTTATTTCCGGATGTTACTGTGCGTCAATTACCGCCACGGCCAGCGAAAGACGCGGCAAGTATTCGCCATGAAGTCTTACTGTGCGCCACCGTAGCCACACTCTCATTTATGATATTCCAAATCCTAGATTTACAAGATTCCGTTTCCGCCCAAGCGGCATCAATATTAATCCTCTTTCCACTGAGTTGGAAAGCGGCGGGCACAGCGGGCTGGCAACGCGCAGTTGGCACGCTGATAGGTTGTAACTTGGCGTTAGCAGCGCAAATCCTACTGCAAACCTATAGCCAAATTTTACTTTTTCCAATTTTGATTTTATGGATCTTAGTCTTCATTTTTAGTCGCTACCACTTGTTAAGTGGTGGTGCTCCTGGGATTGGCTTTGGTATTATTACCACTTTTGGGATCTTGTTTGGTCAATCTCTCGCACCAAATCAAGATTTAATCTACAGCGCACTGTATCGCTTCAGTTCAGTGAGCGTTGCAATTACGGTAAGTCTCTGTGCAATCTACCTTATTCATCGCCTACTTAACCACTTTAGTGCAACGCGCCACCATACCTACGCCTGAATAAAAGGAATCCACTTGAAGCTTGGAAAACGCTTACAGACTTTGCATGATGTTGTTACTGAAGACTATCAACATATTTGGGACTGCTGCTGCGATCATGGCCAGCTTGGCGCACAATTTTTAGATTCGAGCCAAGCGCACATACACTTTGTTGATGTAGTCCCAGCGCTTATCGCGAAAGTAAAATTGGATCTCGCGCGCTTCTTTCCAGAAGCTGAAACGCGCTATAGCCTTTACACCCAAGACGTTGCGAAGCTCCCTCTTGCACAATACTCAGGCAGGCAGTTAGTGATCATCGCAGGTGTTGGCGGCGACTTAACCGCAGAACTGATGACAAGTCTTTGTTGCAATTTGCGTGACGAGGTCGATTTCTTGCTTTGCCCAGTTCATCATCATTATACCTTGAGGCAAACCTTGCAATCTTTGCCACTTAAGCTGACCTATGAATCACTGGTTGAAGAAAATCGACGTATTTACGAAGTGCTCTATCTCACTTCAGGTAAGACTGGCGCTACCATAACTCCATTGGGCGAAGCGATTTGGCAACAAGGCACGCTGTCCAAACGCTATTTAGAGAAAACGCTGGATCATTATGCACGAGTTGCCAAAGGCAAACCCGAAGCGCAAGCCATTTTATCGGCTTATCAACACCTTACACTATAAAACACAGCGCACTCAGCCAAACTAGCTGAGTGCCATAACTTAATCGCTGATAGAGCCCACTATTACGTTTTTGCTTGTAAGCGTTGGCAAGCTGATAGCTAAAACCGACACAAACAAATACACAAACGGTAGAAAACCAAGCAAATAGCGAGTTTAACGGGCTTACAAACCAAACCAATAAAGGTGCAATGAGTAAGCTTAATAGCATTACCATGCCCGCGAAAGAATGAATATTACACGCTCGACTTGGCGAAGTTGTGTATGGATCCCGATCCATAGGAAAGAAACCTGCAACAGCGGTTGCTAGGCCATGACAAACAATCAAACCGCCAATAACACCTAACGCCCAGCTCCCTTCGGGTACCAAGATGATATAAACACCAAAACAACAAAATAAAAAGGCTAAGGGGTAATTATTAACTGCAGGAGACAATCGCTCTGTTGGGCTGCCACTGGCACCTAACTCACTACAAAATTGATTTTTGTGACTATAATTTGGGTAACGCTTGGCAACGCCATACACCCCTACCAGCATCCATATACTTGCTAGTATGCCAAAATAACTCACCAACTCTTGCAACATCACGCCTATCCTTAATGCGCTAAATTTATATCTACACACTTTATACTAATTTAGGAACATACGAAACCAAGCGGCTGCATTCAATTTAGTGAATTTTCCAGCGCTCCAAAATAGCGTGTTGTTGACCACTTTGACTTAATTCCGCTAGTGCGTGCTGCAAGCGGTTCGCAAGCTCATTGGGAAACTCTGCATTCACCGCTAGAGCCAACTCACTTGGGAAATGCTCAAGAAGTAACTTATGCTCAATTGCTTTTGGGTCCAGCTTAAGGGCGTTTAGCTCTTTCTCGAGTGTTAGTGTGTTGGTTAGTACAAAATCAATCCGGCCCTTAAACAATAAATTCCAAAGACTTTGGTAGTTTGACACTAATACCAACTCATAGCCTTCAGAAAAGCCAGCTTGTTTGAGAAAGGTTTCACTATAATAACCGCGTATGGTTCCGGTACGATAGCGCTTTGCAGCGTCAAGATCGTTTATTGGCGTTTGAGATTGTTTCAGGCCAATGAGTGATGCGGACGTATGGCACATAGTACCCAAAAAGCGGAAATAGACTTCTCGAGTTGGTGTTTTTAGCCAAGATAACAGCACAACATTAGGTTTAGTTTCTAATTCGTGTAACACACGTGCCATCGGCATTATTTCAATTTTAGCAGTAACATTTGCTTTATCTGCTACCGCTTGAGCAAGCTCAACCAGGCCACCATCCACTTCTCCTTGGCCATTAATAAAATGATAGGGAGGTAAATCTTCCGCAACAAAATGCACCGTTTCTTGCGGCGAAGCAATTATTTTGGTTGATGCAAGTAGCGCTATAAGGAATAAAATTTTCCGGATCATTTTATCTCAATAAATTAAATAATCATTCGGTCAGTGTGCCCGTATTTGCATTGCAATTCAATCCGCAGCAATGGCTATATTACTTCGGAAAGTATTTCATTTGATAATCCAGTAAATCATGTAGTAATGGTTTTACCTCGCCATGGGCACAGTTAGCTACTTATGACCTGCGTTTACCGCTGCCAGACCTTGCCAATCTTCTAAATCTTGTTCTGGCTTTTCAGCACGAAATTGTTGATACAATACGATACCTTGCTCATCTTCTAAAATATCGACTTGTACACCCTTGCTTTCAAGTAGCGGCTCATTGCCTGAAGCATTCGTGATATCCCCCACCACGACTCGCTGAAAGCCACGCATGTAGAGTAATGTTGCGCATACGTCACAAGGACTTAGGCTGGTATACAAAGTGGTTTTACTAAAATCAATCCGTCCCGCATCTCGAATTGCCGAGGTTTCACCATGGTTATATGGGTGACTCTCTTGTACTAACGTATTATGTCCTTTACCTACAATTTGATTGGTCTCGTTATCAACAATAACCGCACCAATTGGGCAACCGCCCTCTTCATAACCCTTTTTTGCCAGCAAAACAGCAATGCGCATAAAGTCTTTATCGCAAAGCTTACGCGTAAAGTTGCTATCGAGTAATACGCCAAGACTCTTGGTTGGCATATGTGCAATGGCATTGAGCGCTTCGCTATTTACTTGAGTTTCTGCGTTGAGTAATACAGTCATTTTTTAATTCCTTGTTGTATTATATGAACCGAGCATAACACTATAATTTGGCGCAATTATGAAGTACCCAATCACATAGCTTATCTAACCAAGGTTTTGCCACATCAAGCGGCCAACCGCAATTGATCCGCAAATGATCTTGATACAACTCACGACTTGTAAATAAGCTGCCTTGGCGAATCTCAATCCCAAGTTCAGCGAGCCGTAAAGCGAGTGCATCACAGTCAATATTAGGCAGTTTCAGCCATAATGCCATTCCGCCCTGAGGGGAAGATATTTTACAGCCCTTTGGTAAACGCGATTTCAAATAGCTTTGGTAAGCGAAGCAGTGTGCCGCTAAGGTGCGATTAAGCGTACGTAAATGGCGCTGGTAATGTCCTGTCTCAATAAAGCGTGATACCGCCATTTGTAAACATTGGTTTGGCATGCCGTGAAATGCCTGCATGAGCGCGGCCACTTGGCTTTGATAACGCCCAGCTTCACACCATCCAACTTGCAAGCCCGGCGCTAACGTCTTAGACACTGAGCTACACCAAATTACATATCCGGCTTTATCCCACGCTTTTATCGGTAAAGGCATTGTTTGATTATGGCTCAGCTCCCCAAAGACGTCGTCTTCGATAATCGCCACTTGATACCGCACAGCAAAATCCGCAAGCCACGCTTTTTGTTGCACAGATAGACTGTGTCCCGTTGGATTTTGATGGTTTGCCGTAAGCAAACACGCAGATACCCTTTGCGTTGTCACTACCTGTTCCAAGGCTTCTAGGTCGAGTCCTTCGGGCGTCGTTGGGATCTCAATGACCTTGAGCTGTAGCGTTGCAAGCAGTTGCAATAAACCTTGATAACAAGGTGATGGCACCACCACACAATCCCCCGCTTTTGTAACAGCCTGCAGTCCCGCCATCACGGCTTGTATACAACCGCCCGTCACCACGAGATTATCAGGATTCAGCGCCAACCCCTTTTGTTTAAAGTGCTTGGTTAGATTCTCTCTAAGCGACATCAGTCCCATCGCATTGGGATAATGAAAATGGTGATACTGAGGAGAGTCGAACGCTTGCTTTATAAACTTAGTCAGGCGATTTATGGGCATCAACTCGGGCGCTACTTGCACCGTCGATAACATCGTATTGAGCCCCATGACAGAGGGTCTTAGCGCACTTTTGGGAGATTTTACTTCACTCGTAAACGTGGCAAAGTCAATGTCACTATTTTTCGCTTTCGGTTTACAAATATAAAAACCAGACTTCTCTTGAGAAGCTAAAAAGCCATTATCCTGTAATTCCTCATAGGTTCTAATTGCAGTACTCATGCTCACGCCATGCTGCTTGGCAAAGATCCTAAGTGAAGTCATTTTTTCACCGCATTGACGCTCACCAGCATTTATCTCTGCAATCACCTGCTCACTTAATGTAATAAACTTCCTCGCCATCTGTATCCTTAATAACCAAGAATTCTGTATCTGTACTGCATTTTTATCGAAGTTACACTGTAATTCCAGTATTCGATCACAAATAGGATTGACACATGACGATGACACACAACCAATGGCAAGCATTACCCCAATTACTCACTGAGTTTTCTAAACTTACCGAGGCATTTATACAGTCTAGCAATAGCCGTCCCGTCGCAGGTCGAGATATTGCTCCGCCCGACCTAACACTCACAGAATCAGGGATTGAATTTGAATCACTGATAGAGATTTTTAGTAAACAAGTAGTGCCAAACTTAAGTACCAGCATTGGGCCTAGGTATTGGGGATTTGTCACTGGCGGCGCAACACCTGTTGCCACCTTTGCCGATTGGCTAGTGTCAACCTATGACCAAAATGTCTCAAAGGGCGATGGCTCCATTGCGACCAGTATAGAGCGGCAGGCCATTCGCTGGCTAACCGAATTATTCGACCTACCAGCGAGCTTTGATGGTCTTTTTACTACAGGAGCGACAGCAGCAAATTACTTAGGTGCAGTCATAGCACGCCAGTTTGCAGGGCATCAACAAGGGATCAATGTGGCAGAAGATGGAGCCTTCGGTTTGGAAGTTGAGGTTTTTTGCGCGACGCCCCACGCGAGTATGATTAAGGCGCTTGGTCTTGCAGGCCTTGGTCGCAACCAAATCACGAGAGTCGCAACGCAAGTAGGCAATGAGGCTACGGATATTGCAGCGCTTGAGTCAGCGCTTGCAACAAGTAACGCCAAAGGAAAGGTTGTCATCGCCAGTGCCGCCACGGTTACCGGCACTAATTTTGACGATTTAATGCAGATCCGCCGTCTATGCGATAAACACCAAGCTTGGCTGCATGTTGATGCTGCATTTGGCATTTTCGACCGGCTGGTCTCTGGCTCAGAAGGTCGCACTAAGGGGCTAGAGTTCGCCGATAGTATTACCTTGGATGCACACAAGTGGCTCAATGTGCCATACGACTGTGGGATCTTTCTCACTCGTCATTTGCACTACTTGGTTGAAAGCTGCGACGTTCCAGCTCCATACTTAGTCACATCAAAAGCCGACCCCGACTTTTTTTCGATGGGTGTAGAAAACTCTCGTCGATTTAGGGCACTGCCCGTTTGGATGTCATTACTTGCCTATGGTAAAGACGGGATCCGTCAATGGGTAGGCAAAAATATTGCGCAAACTAAACAGCTTGCAGACTGGTTTGCTGATTCTCCAGACTATGAATTAGTCTACTACGGAGAGCTGAACGTGGTGCTTTTCAAGCCAAGTGGCAAAGACGACGCAGCCACAACCGCCCTTCTTCATGCCATTAATGCGGACGGCCGTATATTTGTCAGCCCAGGGAGTTGGCAAGGGCAGAAGGTGATCCGTGCTGCGCTCAGTAATTGGCAAACGGAGCAAGTCGATTTAGACATAGCAAAAAGCGCATTAACCGAATTAGCTAAGGCGCTTTAAGATTATAATATTTGAAGTTAGCTAACGCTGTGATTAGGAGTAATACTTTGCGCCAACTTGCGACTGTATTCCTCAAAATCGATATTGCTTTGCTCACCAAGTCCAGCCACCGCATGAGAAATAAACTGCGGTGGTACAAATAGATAAGTACGTTTTTTAAATTTCCAATGACGCACGATGTGCTTGGGCTGATGCTTGTCTTCATCTAACCCAGCCAACGAAAATAAGTCTTGCCAGTCACTTTCGGTATCGCCTGTCGACTGGGCAATACTTTGTGGTTCGATACTAAGCAAAATTGCCGACGTTTGTGGCACGCCCATCAACAGCTCACCAATAAAAAAGATGCTACCACTGCGGCAAAGCTGCTGCTGCGCTTCCGTCATCTCAGATTGCTCTGCCATCTTCGCCCTTTGATATTGCATACCATTAAACATGGACTTGGCAAAAGGCAGCTGCTTTTCAGAAAACTCTCGATTTAAGACATGCTGAAACAGCGCTTTGCCGAGCGCATTACCTACGCCATCGTGACTAAAAGTGCCTTCTTCCACATTGGTTTCAATGAAAAGCCCTGACTCTACCAAAATATTTTTCACAGCTTGGTAGTTAAATATTGAAAACGGCTTCCCCGTCACCGGATTTGTTGTCGACGTCACCGCTTTTGTCATCGCGGCAAAAAACACACTAATATCAACGAATGCACTTTTTAAGTCAGTGTCAAAGTTCTGAATGCTATCCGCCGTGGCACACAACATGATATTACCCGTTTCATTAAACACATAATGTTTAGTAATTGGGGTATACATTGGCTGTGACTGCGGTTTTGACGGTTTATCTTGCTTGCTAAACCAAGTTGAGAACATTATTTACTCCCAACATTAACTGTCCTTTTTAGTCGTTTTACTGGCTGCAGTGGTTTGCGGCGGTGCGGCTATGACACTTCGCATTGATTCAATTAGATTATTAAATTCAGGGTCTGACATCGCTTCATTGAGCGATGCCGCTTGCTTAACAAATGCAGGTGGCACAAATAAGTATACTGATTTGCACAGACTTAACTGCACGTCTGTATGCCCGCCTTGTAAGCAAGGGCCCGCTTGCCAAATGGCTTTTACATCATTGGCATCCGCTGAAATGACAATGGGCGCAATAGAAATTGCACCAAGCAGATATTCGCAAACAAAAATAATCGTCCCGACCTTTTTGTCTTGGCTGTCGGAACTCGCACTAATACTTAGCGAGGCTTGCCCCATACCAGCGATCATATCCATCAATGATTTACCTATGGAGGCTAAATTACCACTGAGCCCTAGTAAAGTTTGGATCAGTTGGCTTGATAAGGTGACGCCACTTTGCTTACTTTCAAATTGAATATTGCTATCTGTCACTTTGACAAACAATCCTGAGCTTGACACTAATTTATTGAGTGCATCGTAGTCGTACAGACTTGTCCCAGCTTCTGCCATCGCTTTTGTGAGCGCGGCAAAAAATACGCTGACTTCACCAAACGCATTTTCAGCTTCTTGCGGCAATACACTTCCATCTGCGGTACTGTTTAGTGTACTTGCGATAAATAAGTTGCCGGTGGCATTCACTACAAATTGTTTAGTCGCTGGCACTTCATTGCTGTTTGTCGTCGTTAAATTAGCGGCTCTGGTTTGTGCATTGCTCACTACAGTGCCTGGTTGAGATGTTGGCATACTCGTTCCTTAGATCTTGATCTAGCATATATTCTTCTTATGTCGATTTAGTGTAGTCGCATTTTAAATTACTTAAAATTTACTTTTGTGATTTTTTGCAATCCAAACTATGTCATAACAACAGCACTAAAATAAACTGGTGGGCGTACCCTGATGATGTAACAACTGCCACTTACCATTTTGCTCAACCCATAAAGATGACCGATAAGCATGCTCTGAAAGCGTGCCATCAGTCTCCCTCCATGCAGAGCGATAAGTAAGAAGCAAAGCGTCACTATTCATATAAGCACAGTGAAACTGCTCTGCTACCACCTCCCCATCTGGCCATTCTTCTTCATTCATTAAGCATAGGATCTGGCTCAAGTTATATTGGCTTCCAGAGCGTCCAACCTCAATAAATTGAGGGTGAAGGAGTTCGCGACACAACGCCATATTATGCCTATTTTCTTTGCGATGAAGCGCACACTCCTTCGCGATGACTTGCTCAATAATTGACGTTGAACACATCAGAGCAGGCTAAGGCTGTTTATCAAATACAATGACGCCCTCTGGGATAGTATACCAGTCTTGCTTTTCACTAACCCATGCATGGGCCGTCGGTTGAATAAGGCGAGTATCGTCCAAATTACTTGGTTTGAGTTTAATTGAATTCGGTTCTGCGGGATTAAAGTGGTAAATGCGATTGCCACAAGTTGGGCAAAACTTTGCTCCGCTAACGTTACCGCTATCAGCTGGGCGCCGCCATTCCTTCATCAGACCCGAAAATTCAATATCGTCTTTATCAACAATGGCAGTAATGCTAAATGCGCTGGTTGATAGTTTTTGGCAAGCCTTACAGTGACAGGCGACCACCATTTTAGGTGCTGCTTTTAACGTGTAGCTTACTTCACCACATTGGCACGAGCCATTAATTGGAAATGTCATAAAATATCCTTGCTTAAGTTCGATCTAACCTCATTGGAATAAATCTAATACCGTTTTTCTGTGCTTCTTGCCCTGTCGCCTGAAATCCTAACGCAAGATAAAAAGGTGCTGCATTGAGCGATGAACACAATGAGACTTGAGCTGCGGTTGTACTCGCTAGCACAGTATCTAATAGTCGCCGACCAATCCCTTTACCTTGGGCTGACTTGGCAACAAATAAATGGGTGAGATAGTTACCATCTCTTAATAAAGCAAATCCAATCAGCTCACCGTTTAACAACGCCTTGGCACCGACAAAATTGGCGTTGCGCATCACCTGAGTCACTTCAGGTAATATTTCGTTTAAATAAGTATCTTTTCCAAGCTGCGAAAAATGGGGTAAGACGTCAGCCTCTGAAACTTCGCGCATTAACCTTTCAATGGCATTTGCATCCTCGCCCTGAATAGCATTGATGGTAATCTTCACTTATGACCTTTTGATTTATTGCGTGCTTACATTTCTGGCAAACGTTATCCCAAAAAAGAAATGCATTGCAGCTAGGCTAAATATTAACTTACTTAAACTGGCATCGAAAAACCAAATACCAATAGCAAATACGGGATGCATAGCAACCATTACCCACCAGCACACTCGGCCAATTTTGTAGAGTGGGTAGCCATGCTTGTTTTGAAAATTTAATAATCCAAATGCCCAAGGCAACAAAGTCCAGACGAGTGACATACAAAGCAATAGCGTTACAACAACCTTGATTAATACTTCCCCGAGCATCTATAACCCCTCAAGTGAGGTACGCAAAACCTCTTGAGGTTTAATATTGAGTTCATCACGTCCAAACGCAAAACTATCTCGCTTATAGCGGGGGAAAATATGCAGGTGATAGTGGCTCAATTCGTTAAAGTGCCCGTTGTTTTGCACCAACGTAATCCCATCTGGGGAAAATTTACGCTCAATTCGCACATAAAGGTCACGCGCAACGCCGTGGATTTCAGCCAGTATGGATTCTGGGACCTGAAGAAGCGTTTCATAAGGGGATTTGGGGCAAATTAAGATATGGCCAAAATTTATGGGGTCATGATCGGCAAACGCAATCACCTGCTCTGATTCATATACGATAACCGCTTCTATATTCCGAGCAACTATCTGTTCTACAATCGTCATCAGCTACCTCTCCTTAACCTGATTACATAGCGTAATGTACCTGAGCAACCCTCTTCCTGCCAGTGATATATTCTATTTTTTCCTTTCTTAAGTGAATAATTTTCAAGCCTAAATTCACTCACAACCCATTTAAACCAGTTACATTATTCAATGAATAACCCTACAAGGAATACAACATGTTAAAAACGTTAGTTACGGTGGCTTTATTAGCTTCTGGAAGCGTAGCCAGTGCCGCAAATCACGCAGCGACCCATCATGCGATTCATTATGAAGGACGCGTCAGTAAAAACTATGCCGATGGCAGTGTGAGTTTTAATTGGCCGGGTAGCCAGCTGCATACTAAGTTCACTGGCCGTGCCTTTCATATCGAGTTGATGGGCTACGGCGATCAATTCGATGTACTGATCGATGGCAAATTCACAAAAAAGCTAAAGACCAACGCCAATGGAGTCGCTGAGACCTTCACACTATTTGAGAGCGCAAAGGCAGAAACCGTCACAATTGAACTCGTTAAACGCTGGGAGCACTACGAACACAATACCCAGATCCTAAGTGTTGATGTGGATGGAAAATTAGACTCAATCCAGCAGCCACAGCCCCATATCTTATTTATTGGCGATTCAATTAGCGCAGGCTTTGGCAGTGAGTCCACCCAAAGACAGTGTGAATGGAGTGAAATTCTTGATTTAAGTAACGCGCGTAAAGCATTTCCATATATGAGCGCACAACAGTTGGGTGCCAGTTTTACCCAAGTTTCATACTCAGGTTTAGGCTTAATTCGAAATTGGGGTGGCAATCAGCCACATCATACGCTGCGTAGTTACTATGACAAAATGTCAGCAGTATTTACCGACAACACTGACTTTGAAGATAAGTTTCCACAGCTTATCATCATTGAAGTAGGCACCAATGACTTTAGTACCGATCCAACTCCTGCAGAGCCTTGGCAAACTATTGATGAAGTCAAAACGCAGTGGGTAGAAACAATGGTCGTTTTCACCAAACAGCTGCGTGCAAGATATCCTGCGGTTCCCATTATTTATATGCCTCGTCCAGCATATCCATATAACTTTATTATTCCAGCAACTCACGATGCAATTGCAAGGCTTAATCAGCAAGATATCACTAAGCTATACAGTCATACTTTCGACTCACCATTAGAAGGCTGTGTGTGGCATCCAACCGCTTCGGAACATCAAGACATTGCCGAGAAACTCGTTACCTTTATCAAGCAGCAAACACTTCTCTAAGCATATGTTCGGCGTTATTCAGTGAGATTAAGCTCGATGTACTGAATAACACGCAAACCATTTACAAACTTTCACATTGTTTTTTATACAAAAATTCACAACAAAAAATCAACTCACCCACTTTAAAAACAAATTAATGAGAACGATTTTTATTTATAAAAATAACACTCGTTGAGACTTATACTTTTATCAATACACAAAGCTGTTACTTTGAACAACCCACATTTATTCTGTTTTTTACAACAAAAAGATCCAGAGATAACCTTTTAGCAATAACTTCCCTCTTTTCAAGCACACAAAAACATGATTAAGATCGTTACGTTATAACATTTTTAAAATAATCATTTGTATCAAATAAATGATGGTTCTTTTCACATTCGTTTTTGCAGTTGGAATAACAAAATGACAAGGTCACTCCTGACAGTTAGCGTGCTTAGTAGCTTATATTCTTCACTTAGTGTTGCCGAACAATCCATTGAAACAATTGATGTGCATGGCACTCGCGCGCCTCTTTACAGCACGAGAGACGTGAACGCTTCGGCATTGGGGATGAAAGATCCGCAGCTTCTTCCTATTTCCATTCAATCATTTTCTGAAGAACTGATCAGCAATCAAAGAGTAAAAACGCTAGGCGAAGTGCTTGCCAACGATGCTTCTGTTCAAAATACCTCAATTGGTACGGTTTTCGACTTTGTTAGTCTGCGTGGCTTTCAATTAGATTGGACCAACGGTCTAAGACGCGACGGTTTAGCGCTTGCCCCCTACCAAGATGTACCGCTAGAGAATATTCAGCGCATTGATATCGTTAAAGGCCCGTCAAGTCTCGTATCAGGCTTTAACAACCCCGGCGGTACCATCAACTATGTGACTAAGCGCCCAACCATGGACGCCTTTTTGGATGTCACAACAGAAGTACGTAGCCGTGGAGGAAAGTATTTACACATCGACCTCGGTGGGCCAATTTCCGACGAGCAAACACTCGGCTATCGTATTAATGCAGCAGCAGAGAAAAACGGTGACTTTACCGGTGGTGATGACTTAGAGCGCTATTTCTTTAGTGCAGCACTGGATTGGCAAGTCTCAGATCGCCTATTTATCCGATTAGACGGCGATTACCAAGACAAAAGCACCGTATCACAGCCTTTGATAGGACTTGCCAGCGACCCCAATGATCCTGACCGTAAAATATTACCGCCCTATGTCGACACCAGTGATGTATTGCTCGGACAACCTTGGGCAAAGTATGAAACTGAGTCATATAACCTTGCCGCACGTGCTGATTTTTGGTTGAACGACAACTGGCAATGGGTAAACCAAGCTGCGCTTTCTGGTAATGATAGGTTTACCGTTTTTCCCGATATCTACTCGGTTGATACACAGGGCAATGTGCTGTCTGCCGCTATCCACATTACTCCAGATGAAACGTATGACACGCTCTCGGCACATAGTTTTATCAGCGGTCAACTTACCACCGCTGCAGTTGAACATGAGCTAGTCATCGGCGTTAGTATTCGTGATTATGAGTCGAAGGATGGCCGTTGGTTTGAGTTAACCAACCCCGTTGGCAATATTTTCAATCCAATTCATAGCAGTAAACCGCAGTTCCCTGATTATCCAGAACCAACCAAAACTGAAGCCTCTGAAAGCGCATTATTTATCACAGATACCTTGCACTTTAACGATGTATTTTATGCCACCTTAGGGCTGCGTCATATTCAATACAAAAAAGAGCAAACTCTACCTGGCCAAACTAAAACCACGCTAGACGACCGAACTTTTAATACTCCCATCATAGGTCTTAACTACAACCCAAGCGATCAGCTCGCGTTTTACGCCAGTTACTCAGAAGGCGCGGGGGAAGGCGGCGTTGCAGTCATCGGCAGCGGTGCAATAAACGAGGGCGAATCACTCGGCCCTCAAGAAAGCGAACAAATTGAAGCTGGCATAAAATACCAAACGGACACCATGAACTATTCGATGGCCGTCTTCGAAATAGAAAAAATGTTGGAGTACCACAATCACATTACTAACTATTTCGTGCAAGACGGTGTCCAGTCACATAAAGGTATTGAGCTCAATGCTAGTGGTTCATTGGCTCACGGCCTTGCAACCGTAGCATCCATCACCTTGATGGACCCCAGCTTAGATAAGCTTGACGGCGAGCCCGCGCTTAATGGCAACACGCCAGCCAATGTGCCTGAATTTCAAGCCAATCTCTATGTCGACTATCAGCTGCCATTTTGGGAGGCGTTAAGCATCAATGCGGGTATTTTCCATGTTGGTGAGCGCGAACAAAACGTCAATAACACGCTAAAGCTACCAGCCTACACGCGCTTCGACTTGGGCGCTAAATACCACTTTACTGACATTAACACCACGCTACGACTCAAGGCCGAAAACCTGTTCGACAAAGAATATTGGCTATCTGGCGGTGCCAAAGGCATAGATTGGGGAGTCGCTCCCGGTCGTGGCCGCACCTTTATCGCCTCATTAAGCGTGAGCTTTTAAGGATAATTTATGACTACACCTGTTATTCAAATCAATAACCTGCAAAAGCGCTTTGGTGAATACCAAGCGTTACAGGGATTAAACTTGAGCGTACATCAAGGTGAAATTCTAGCGCTGCTAGGCCCAAATGGTGCGGGTAAAACCACCACGATTAATTGCTTACTGGGCTTTTTACAACCGGAAGCCGGAGAAATCACCATCGCTGGAATTAATCCACAGCATGACGTAGTAACGGCAAGGCAGCAACTGGCTTATATTCCTGAACAAGTCGCGCTCTATCCGCGACTTAGCGGACTTGAGAATCTCGCGTATTTCAGCCAAATGGCCAGCATAGAAAAGACCGACGAGGCCTTTTGCACACTGCTCAGTGAAGTAAAACTGCCAAGTCACGCTGTAGATAAACCCGTTGCAACCTATTCAAAAGGGATGCGACAAAAAGTGGGCATAGCCATTGCCCTTGCAAAACAAGCCAAGGCATTGATCTTAGATGAGCCCACATCAGGTCTTGATCCTTCAGCCAGCCATGAATTTAGCCAGCTCATTCAGTCATTAGCAAAGCAAGGCGTCGCGATTTTAATGGCGACCCACGACTTATACCGTGCTCAAGAAGATGCCCATCGCGTGGCAATTATCAATCAAGGGCAATTAGTCGATACCTTAGTCTATGAACAACTGCAAGAAGTCCAACTTGAATCCGTTTACCTCAAACATATCAAGGTGGGTGTCTGATGTTTCAAACGACATTAAAAAAGGAATGGCTCGATACCAAGCGGCAGGGACAAGCGCTTTGGCTTGGGGGCATTGCAATATTACTACTCTTGCTTGCCTGCTTGACCGGTTTTAAAAGCCACCAAAGCTATCAGCAAGCCGTCACGGAAGTGTCCCAATCAGAGCAATTACGCTGGTTAAATCAAGGTGAAAAAGGTCCCCATTCCGCCGCCCACTACGGTATTTATGTGGTCAAACCCACCACCCCATTGGCTGCACTCGACGCGGGATTACAAGCATATCAAGGGAATGTGTTGAGACTTGAGGCTCATATTCGTAACGATAGTATGTTTCGAAGTGCGCAAGATAACTTGCCAATGTCACGTTTTGGCAGCTTATCGCCCGCCTTTGTGCTGCAAGTGTTACTGCCGCTGTTGATTATATTAATTGGCTACCCACTACTTGCCCGAGAGCGTGAGCAAGGCACCCTAAAACAACTACTCGCATCGGGCGCAAGCCCAGCAAAGCTGTTTATCGCCAAATGTGCGCTGCTTTTTGCTATTTCTTGCTTGTTTTTATTGCCTGTTGCGATTTTTTTACTTTATAGCCAAGTAACAAGCACAGAACCTCATACACTCAGAAGTGGGTTATTTTTACTATTTTATTTGGTTTACCTATTGCTTTGGTCGTTACTCACCACCACGCTTTCAAGTTTACTTCCAACGGCAAGGCGCGCATTGATCTCGCTATTAACCATTTGGGCCTTTACAACGCTTTTACTGCCAAAACTGGCGATGAATATCGCGACCACCATTCATCCTCAAGGTTCAGGTCAAGCGTTTCAAGCAAAGCTTGAAAGTGAGGTTTATACCGAAGCACGAGTTGAAGCAATCGCAAAGTTCAAACAGCAAACATTGACTCAATATGGTGTTAGCAATGTAGAAGACTTGCCCTTTGATTATGCCGGAGCACAACTCCAATTTGGTGAACAGTACGCAGATAAAATTTTTGACCGCCTATTTTCAGCGCGTTTAGCTCAACTAGAAGCGCAATCACAAAGTTATCAACTTGCAGGGATGTTAACGCCGTTTATCGCGATACAAACGCTGTCGATGGCCACCGCCGCCAGCGACTTTACCCACCAGCAAGCATTTGAGAATGCGGCAGAGCAACACCGCCGTATGATGCAAGAAGTGCTTAACTTTAATCAAAGAGATCACGGTCATAAGGCGGGCGGCCATTACACGGCAGGCGAGGAATTATGGCAACAGATCCCAAAGTTCGCATTCCAATATCCTAATTTTATTCGTTACCTGCCTCACTACGTTATCAGCCTGTTTAGCCTGAGCTTTTGGCTAATCGCTCTGGTGTTATTGAGTTTCTTCGCGATTAAAAAGCTGCGCTTGGAGGAGCAAAGATGAAACGCTTAATGTTAGCTACTGAGTTTAAAAATCTCTGGCGAGAAAAGCTCGTACTCGCGCTGTTCTTGACCACCAGCGTGCTTGCACTAATGGCATTTTTTAACGCCCATTACTTTGCTAAAAAACAGCATGATGTGGTGCTTGCCACGCAGCAGATGCAGCAACAGGCCATCCAAGATGCCAAAGCTGGATTACCCGAAAGGCTCGCCAGTACAGCAGACTATAAGTGGTGGGAAGACCCATACGACCTGCGCGGGCAGGCTTTTTACTTGATGCAAAATTACGCCACCAAAGCCCCGCTTGCAACGTCGCCAATCGCAACAGGGCAAGCCGACGTATTACCTTACTATTTTAAGATGCTAATCAAAGAGAAACAGCACATCGTTCATCAATATGACTATGTTCACCCGCTTTCTCTGTTGTTAGGCCAGTTCGATTTAAGTTTTGTGATTGTCTACTTACTGCCATTGCTCATTATTGGCATTTGCTTTAATGCGTTAGCGAGCGAACGCCAAGGTGGACAGCTAAGACTACTGATGCTTCAAGGAGGCAGTGCAACCCGCCTTCTGACCTATCAATTATTGCTGCGAAGTGCGTTAATTGTGCTGCCATTTTTAAGTATTAGTAGCCTGCTTTTAATAACAATACGAGAGCAGCTAGGGGTGATTGAACTGCTGAGTTATAATCTTATCGCACTATGTTATTCTGGGTTTTGGATTGCCTTAACCGCTTGGGTAAATAGCAGAGCTAAAAGTGCGGCAAATAACGCAGCTACCTTGGTCACCTGTTGGCTTGCCTTGGTAATTGTGGTTCCAGCTCTGGTCAATACCAGCATCGCTTTACTCGACCCAACCCCTTCACGAATTCACTATATAGATAGCCTGCGTGCCGCCAGCGACGATGCCCAAAAAGCGAGTGAAAAGACCTTAGCTCAGTATTTTCAAGATCATCCAGAGCTTGCAAAAAATGGCAGTGGTGCCAGCGATTACGCCACCAAAAAAATTGCTACGATTAATTCTGTCGAACGCGCAATGGCAGCCCAAGATGTACGATTTTTTACGGCGCAACAAGCACAGCAACATAATGCGCAAAAGCTACAATATCTCTCCCCCGCACTCATCGCACAAACACTGTTGGTTGATTTAGCGGGCAATGGATTAGCACGTCATCACGCCTTCATGGAAGAAGTTGAAGCTCA
Source organism: Pseudoalteromonas sp. OF7H-1 (assembly GCF_022347825.1). Taxonomy (NCBI): domain Bacteria; kingdom Pseudomonadati; phylum Pseudomonadota; class Gammaproteobacteria; order Alteromonadales; family Pseudoalteromonadaceae; genus Pseudoalteromonas; species Pseudoalteromonas sp. OF7H-1. The sequence goes on from NZ_JAKRFX010000009.1 coordinate 43,878, forward strand.
TCATCAAGCACTACAAGGTTTCTTTGCCAACGAAATTGCCAAAGCCAATCAAAGAGGCGATTTTGCACCTTGTGAGGGTTGTAGCGCAAAGCCAACGCTCACGGATCTTGCGGATATTCCTCAATTTAGCAATGACTTTGCCACACCTGTGAACAACTACACGCCATTAATCTGGTTGCTGCTACTAGCCGTTGGCCTGCTCGTTATAGCAAAACGCCACGTCAACAAGTTAGACAGTGCAAATAACAAAGAGGTGTTAGTCGTATGAGTGATGCCTTCACTGCAAAATTGCATCCGCAAACACAAAGCCTGCTAACGGAGCACCAAGCCAAATTATTTGAATGGACGGCAGCATTGGGAGCGCCGCTACATTTAGTGTTTCCTCAGCGTTTTGCGGAAAATATCGAAACCCTGCAAGCCTACTTTATAACACTCGGGCTTGAGCATGAGATTTATTTTGCCAAAAAAGCCAACAAAGCCCAATGCTTTACTCAAGTCGCGTCTAATCACGATATAGGGATAGACGTGGCTAGTGTGCAAGAGTTTGAACTTGCCCTAAGCGGTGGTATTCAAGGGGTAAAAATTGGTGTATCCGGTCCGCATAAATCAGATGCCTTGCTTAGCTTAGCACTTGTACATCAAGCGCTTATCGCCATTGACTCAAGTGCTGAGTTAAGCTCGGTCATTACACTGGCCCGCCAGCGAAAGCGCCCAGCGCGAGTGCTACTACGTTTACAAACACAACCAACTAAAACCTCACGCTTTGGCAGTCCACTGTGCCAGCTTACGCCATTATTAGCTCAGTGCCGAGAATACAAGGAGTGGGTAAACTTAGAAGGATTTAGCTGCCACTTAAGCGGGTACTGCCAACAAGCACGTGGCCAGAGCATCCATACTTTAATCGATGCGATAGACGAGGCTAGGCAAATAGGACTGTCGCCATCAAAAGTGAATATTGGCGGTGGCCTGCCTGTCTCCTATCTACAAAATGAGCAGTGGCAACAAGCCTTGGACTTTGAATGCTTTTTTGCAGGTAAAACCTTTGCAGGGTTTTATCCCTACCATAATGAGCAAAGCCCTGCGGACACCTTACACGCTATTTTGGCAGTGAAGAACGCACATGGGCAAACCGCATTAGCGGCATTACGCCAAAGGAGCCTAACACTGATGCTCGAGCCTGGCCGGGCACTGCTCGATGAGGCTGGCATTAGCTTGTTTAAAGTGCAAGGGACAAAGCCATACCTAGGCACATCTGACTGCCATATCGCTACACTTTCGGGCTCAAGCTTATCGCTGTCAGAACAGTGGTTTGAAAGTGAATACTTGCCAAGTCCGATGTTACTCACGGCACATTCAAACTGCAAACAAGGAGCGTATCGCGTGGCTTTTGGCGGTGCAACCTGCCTAGATAGCGACATGCTAAGCTGGCGGTTTATTCCCTTGTCGCAACTACCACAACGCGATGACCTCATGATTTACCTCAACACCGCAGGATATCAAATGGATTCAAATGAATCCGAATTTCACTCTATGCCATTGCCACGAAAAATCGCCGTAACGTGGGAGAACAAGACACTTTCTTGGCAGCTACTTAGCTAAAAGTTACCCAACAACACAACGTAAAGGAGCCTATTTATGAACATAAATGCGCAGCATTCGCTCGCCTCGACATTACACCTAACCCCTTATTTAAGGGTATCGCAAAGCATAGGTAATACCCCGCTAATGCAGTTTTTAAGTCTACCAAACGGTAGCAAACTGTATCTTAAGCTTGAGCAGTTTAACCCCACCGGTAGCGCTAAAATCCGAATGGCGAAGTCTATGTTAGATGAAGCAGAAGCCAGCGGCCAACTGAAGCCGGGGGGCTGGGTCGTTGAGTCAACCTCCGGCAATACCGGTGTTGGTCTTGCACTGCTTGCAGCTGAGCGTGGCTATCGCTTTACCGCTCTTGTGGATAACCATGCGGCAAAAGAGAAAATCAGCAATATGAAAGCTTTTGGCGCGGAAGTGATCTGTGTTAGCGAAGCCGGAGACGACAGCTTATCGACTGATATTCGCGATGCGATGGCCGCAAAGCTGGCACAAGAGCAAGGCGCATTTTGGACCGCCCAGCACAATAATTTTGCCAATAGCCGTGGTTATACAGGACTTGCGCAAGAGGTCTTTTATGAACTTGGTGAACACATTACCCACCTTGTCGGTGCGGTTGGCACAGGTGGGTCGCTATGCGGCACAACAAGGGCTCTGCGGGATTTAGGTTGTCATCAACTCACAACGATTGGGGTTGAACCTGTGGGTTCTGTGATCTTCGGTGGACCTGGACTGAATTATCATCAGTCAGGAACGGGGACGCCGGAAGGCGCTGAGATAGGTCCTGTAATTGAGTATGAACTTATCGACAAAGGCGTGAAGGTAACTGACAAACAAGCGTTTAATACCGCCAGATACCTTGCCAAGCACTACGCCCTAATGGTCGGTGGCTCGGCAGGTGGAGTTATATACGAAGCGCTACAGGCGTTAAAAACCGCCCCCGCCGATAGCTTATTTGTAGTGCTCGTTTGTGACGGTGGCGAGAAATATCTCGATACCGTATTCAATGATGATTGGATGGCAAAACACGACCTTATCGACATTAACATCGAGCAAGAGCTCGATGACCTATTAACGCAATATAAACCTGCCGCGAGAGCCTAACCATGACCCAACAAACTGTTCTGCCGATACTAAATGAAGCCCGATTGGCGCAACTTGATTTTCCCTATAGTAAAGTCATTGAGGTGGTGGAAAATGCCTTTCGCTCACTGCATCACCCTGACTCTGCAAACCCACTCAAAGTGATTATGACGCCACAAGATGGCCGCTCCATTGCCTATAGTATGGCTGGCCGAGATGCTGCAAGTAATACCGTAGGGTTTAAGGTGGTCTACGAATACGATCCTGACAGAAGCCGTAACCAATATCAGTTTTACTCTTTTATCTTCCTTTGCGATGATGCCACAGGCCACCCTGTGGCCCTCATGGATGTAAAAGAACTAGGCCCTATGCGCACATCGGCCACCTCCGCTTTGTTTGCAAAATATGCCGTTCATTCAGATGCTAAAAATGCGTTGGTTGTAGGCACAGGTGTTCAAGGGCAAATCGCTTTACCTATGCTCGTCACGGCATTACCACAACTCACACATCTAACCGTCCACGGCAGCTATCAAACAGGTTTGGAAGCGGTTCAGCAAAAACTAAAGGAGCATCACCCACAGCGACAAGTTGCGGTATCACAAGACTTAGAAGCTTCAGTAAGACAAGCCGATGTGATCCTTGCCGTTACTGGGTTGTCCGCCAAAGAGAACATTAAATATGAATGGTTAAAACCCGGCGCTGTGGTGATTTTAGTTGGCTATGGAATCGAAAAGCCAGTGCTACACCGAGCTGATAGATTGCTCACAACGGATGCAGAACAAATGAAGGTCACCGGAGACGATTTATTAGACGAGAACGGTAAACTACCCGCCGTTGATGCAACATTAACGGAAATACTAAACGGTGAGCAGCCAGCACGCACCCACCCTGATGAAATTATCTTTGTCTATAACAGCGGCATGATCATTACTGACGTGGCGCTCGGTCGAGCGGTTGCAGACTTTGCCATCACACAAGGAAACGTGGAGGAAGTAACGCTATGGTAGCTTCAGCACGCGCCGATATTTTTAAAGTAAGCCAGCTTGCAGGGCCGCTTATTCTAACCAATCTGCTCTACGTGGCAATTGCAACGATAGATCTTATCATGCTCGGGATGTTGAGCCCGTTAGAGCTGGCTGCTGGCGGCCTCGCCATTGGTATTTTTAATCAATTTAGAACCATGGGAACGGGCGTAGTCACGGCAACGGGTAATTTGGTGTCTGATGCAATCGGCAAGGCCAAACTAGATCAGATCACTCCTCTTTTTAACGCCAGCATGCTTATCGGAACATTTTTGGGTCTACTATTTGCCTCCGCGATGTTTGCCATAGAGCCATTTTTAAGATTTATCGGTACATCCGAGGCAATTGCCAATTTGACGACCCAATATTTAACCGTTGTCGCTTTGGGCCTATTACCTTGTTTTTGGTTTCAAAGCGTACGGCATTTTAGTGTTGGATTGAAAAGGCCAGGGCCATTGATGTTGATAACCGGCGTATCTGTTGTCCTCACTATCGTGCTCAACTATGGCCTAATTTTTGGTCGGTTTGGTCTACCACAACTCGGTTTTGTGGGGGTTGCGGCCGCCACGTGCATCGTGCTGTATTTATCGTTTTTGCTGTTTATACTATTTGCCAAGCGCGATGACGTACTCAGCCCCTACCTCACTATAAAGTTTTGGCAAACCGACCGCGAAGCACTTAGCAAAACATGGAAAATGGGCATGCCAATTGGCGCAACTTACGGGCTTGAAGCTGGTTTTTTCACCGTGCTTGCGTTGTTTGTGGCAACACTCGGCGTAAATGCCTTAGCCGCCCACAACGTGGTAAGCCAAATGGTGTACATCGTATTTATGGTATCTGCCGGCATTTCATCTGCTTGTTCTATTTACATCAGCGAAGCCAATGCTGCGGGGGACTTTCACCATGCGAAACGCATCGGCAATTTGGGCATTATTTGCGGTGCAGCGGTCATGTCTGTTTTCGCCTTAATCTATTTATTCGTACCCGAATTTGTGCTGCGGCCATTTTTAAGTGCAGAAGAATTACAAAACTCCGACGTCGTTGTTATTGCCATAGAGCTACTCGTTATTGCTGCCTTTTTGCAATTTTTTGACGCATGGCAAAATATCGGGCTCGGTATCCTGCGTGGACTTGGCGATGTTAAAAGCACCTTAATGCTGTCTTTAATTGGTTATTGGTGCATTGGTCTTCCCGGTGCGTGGTTATTTCAAGAGTTTTTCTCTTTGGGGATTTTGGGCGTTTGGTACGCCTTAATGGTAGGACTTGCGGTCACAGCGCTATCTGAGATTTGGCTTTTTAATCATAGGGCTAACCGTTTACTTGAGCCCACATCACTCAAGGAGCAAAACGCATGACAACGACAATGCCAAGCCCAGCCCGAAAAGAAGTCATTGCACTGCCGCCCTATGGTGCAGGACAAACCATTGAGCAAGCAACAGCGCGCAATCTCCACCCCAATATGATAAACCTCTCGGTGAATGAAAACCCTTTAGGGCCGAGCCCTGCAGCGCTTGATGCTTTTAAAGCACAGCTGCATACCGCTAGCTGCTATCCAGACAGCCAATGCACAGAGCTAAACGAGCAGCTGGCAACTATACTAAACGTTGCCAGAGAACAAATTGTACTCGGCAATGGCTCTGAGGATGTACTCTCAATGCTCTGCAAAGCCTTTCTCAGTCGAGGTGATAAAGTGTTAGTGGCTAAGCCTACCTTTGCGCTTCATGGGATTTACGCCAATATGATGGGGGCAAAGGTACTAGAGGTGCCGATGCAAAGCGATTTGTCCTATCGAATTGATGATTGGCTCGATGCTATCGCACATCACCCAGACTTAAAAATGCTGATGCTTGCTAACCCATCCAACCCTATAGGTTGTACGTTTGATGCCAATAATTTGCAGCGCCTCATTGATGCCTGTCCGCTCGATACGGTTATCGTCATCGATGAAGCATACTGCGAGTACGCACAAGGCCATAAACAGTTTGTCGACAGCTTAACGCTACTTCAAACACAGCCCCGCCCCTACGCGGTATTACGGACTTTTTCCAAAGCCTATGGCCTTGCAGGACTTAGAGTGGGCTACGGCGTAATGGCAAATGCACAATTGGCGGATTATCTGCACCGCGTACGTACTCCTTACAATGTAAATCGACTAGCACAACTTGCAGCGATCGCGGTACTACAAGATCCTTCCTATTTGGCAGACACGGTCACGCAAACGAATAGCGAGAGGGAAAAACTCAGCGCCGCCCTCACTGAGCTGGGTTATTTTGTCGCGCCAAGTCTAGCCAACTTTTTATTTATTGATGTCAAGCAGCCGTCTGCGCATGTCGCATCTTTGCTGCTGCAACAAGGAATAATGATAAAACCTTGGCTAGAATCAGGTTTTGATCATTTTGTAAGAGTAAGCATCGGGCTTCCGGAGCAAAACCTTAGGGTGCTTGAAGCCTTTAAACAGTTGTAAGTATCGCCCTCTACGAGGGCTTTTAAGCACAAGCTGCCTGCTGATTTAAATGGTAAAGTACTTGGCTGTCGGCCTTATGAGTAAATAAGGTCGACTTTTCTGGAAAGTACTTACCTGCTTTGGCAGCAGCAAAGATGTCTTCAATTATGGGGGCGCGACAGATGGCGGTTACAATATGAGCGTCATCACTTAGCTCAACTTTATTTTTAGACCACAGCTCCTCAAACGCTGGTATTGCCTGCAGTGCTCTACGCAACTGGGTCTGAATAAGATAAGAATCGCTTGTCGCGCGTTGGAGAGCAAAACATAAAGCTGCTTTCCCCAGCCAAATAGTATAATCGGCCTCAGTCTCCGAGGATTCACAGATATCAAAATCGCTAAGGTGCTGTTTGAATTTGGTAACATCTACAGCTTGTGTGTAAGATGCCTGCACCGCGAAACTCGTTATCACCGCATCTTGCTGTGGGACTAACCATGCCATCATCCGAGATTGACGCGCATGATGTTGGCTTGCTGCAAACATCCTGTGATGTCCATCTGCAATTAGCCATTGCTGGTGCATTGTGATCTGCTGTCTGACTTCTTGTAGCACGTAAGGGCTTTCAACAGCATAGAGGCGATGAGTACACTCACCGCAATCACTGTACCACTGCGCAGTTTCAACACATTCCGCTTGCCATCGCACCTTGTCCAAATTAAGTTTTCCGACCAAAAGACACGGGGGTAACAGCAACTTCTCGCTCTGAACACGCTTTTTCAGCGCCATAGCATGGGAAACCGAAACCGACTCGTGAGGCAAAATTGCTTGCTCAGGTAACGCTGAAACGTCAAGCTCGGCCAAAATGCCTGTAACCAAAATACCACCTTGCTCCACTTGGTAAAGATGAAGTGGTCCATCCGTTATTGTGATCATAAAATAAACCTTGCACCAATTTAGATACAATATAACATACCAACCATTGGGTAACATCAAGTTTACATGACAATTTATACTTAGCTGGCTATTGGAAGTAAATTCAACGCAGTTAGCGCTAAAACTGGCTGCTAGAAAGGCATTAATTATCCGATTAGCTACAAACACCCACCGCCAGCGCTAATTTCTCAATACCATGTGCGGGCAGCCAGCGTTTGTACTCAACAAAACCATGCTTATTATACAATTTTATCGCAGGTGCATTTGCGGTCGCAGTTTCAACAATCACTTTTGCAGCATCAAACTCCGTTAAAGCAAAATTCAGTAATTTACCCGCAATCCCTTTGCGAAAATAACTGGGATCGACAGTCAGGCTATCTATTTCTAGCGTTTTCTCAAAAATGACAATTTCAATGACTGCGGCAAGATTTTGATTTTCAAGATATCCATAAAAGTGACTCGTCGCACCACATATATCTTCTATCGTTCGAGATAAAGGCGGAAAATAACTCACCCCAATTAACTCAGCTTCTATTTTATATGACCGTTGAAATACATTGAAAATCTCTCTCGCCACCGACGCATCGCGATTATTTAATTTTTGGATCATATATTCCGCTTCCCAAATATTCCCATAATTGTACCAATCGGTACTCAAAAAAGTACCAATCTATTGGTCAAAACACAACGCAACCAGTTGAAAAAATTTCCAAGTTTCATGGAAATGCGATATAAATGGAGCAGGATCATTGCTTTTATTAACACCAAGGAGGTGCCCTTTGTCATTAGCCAAACACACTCTCGATTTATCACTCACGGATAAAGTGTGGTTCAAATATGTGACTCTAAAAAACAAAAATGAATTGAACGATAACTCTCAAGTATCACTCAAATCTATCGCTGCGCTGGGCATGCTTTCCGGTGGCACTGAATTTTTATTTGCATTATTAGTCTTCGCCTTGGCTGTCACAGCATCCTTTATTGATGGCGAGTACCCACGCTATATCGCTTTTCCTGCTTGTTTAATCGCATTTTTAATTATCTTTTTTACTAAAAGAGCCATGCTGTACAAAAAATTTGGTTTTGGCTCTCAATGGGTGATGGACGTGTCGAAAAACCAATTAACCATTTCGCCCAAAGCGATAAAAACAAAGGTAACTGGTACGCAAAAAATTGCTAGAGAAGACATTACTGAAATCACCTTTCATTACTTGCTATTGAAAGACCGCAAAGGCGGAAGAATAAAAACCACGGCCAATTTATGCTTTGCCGAAATCTTATTAAAAGATGGTACAAAAGTAGAACTCAATGGCACCCGGGTCGGCTTTTTTGACTTACTCTACTTGCTTATATTTTTTGACTATCCCTTAGTTTATCGAAATACGTCTGCTGGCGGCAGCTCTGATATTGCTATCATTTTACTGAGACTGCTCTCTCTTTCTGCCATTGCCGCCGGTCTTGCTAAGCTTGTGCTGAATTAAAAAGGTTCACGCTTATTCTCGTGTAAATTGTGTAATAAGCGCTTCTCCTTTGTCGCCATTGATTTTCTCAATGGCCTCAAGCATTTCAATGATCCGTTGACGATCAAACGGATTAGTGATGGTATTGCGCACATCGTCGATGATGGCCTCTAAGTAATTAAATAAGCTTTCCGTCGCGTGTTGATCCGCACTTGCGCGAAACAGTATATTTTTAAACGCTTCCAACACATTGACCATGACATAGCCATCGGTCTTTGCATAGTTTCTTATCGGAGTAAAATTATCATGCAGTAATTCATCAAAAGACGCTTCGTGAATATATAAAAGCGGCTCATTTTTAGCGTGTTTAAAGGAGTAGTTCACATCGCAAATATCCAAACGCTGGATAAGTAAAATACTCAGCATATCAATCGCCTTTACCGCTGTACCGGGGTCATTAATGCCTGGGCTCATGGCCTTCACTGCAATCTCCGAGATTTGTGTTAAGCCATAGCGATAATGGTCGCTGATGTACTCTTCGACATAAAAAATAAAACAGCTAAGTAACGCATCATGTAGCGCCTCATCTTCGCTAAGATCCTTGTTGCACTTAAGAAACGGGTAGCCTTTAACGGTAAAAAACCCTTGTTTAACTGCAATATATATTTTTAAGTCATGTTGCTCACACAACGCACACAGTTTGTCACTGTGTACTCCCTTAAAATACCCCTCTTCTGTGCTGGGTAGGTTATGCCAACTTGAGAAGTCAGGAAAGTTATTAAAAGGCTGCTCTTGCTGTTTGGTGATAATATTCTTCATCTCACTTTTGGTGTTGTTAAACAGATCATTTAACACATTATCGACCTGTATGGCGCGGGAAATTGAATGGATAAAAAACACAAAAAAGCCTAAAGAGATCAATCCAAACACCAGCGAAAATAAAACCCCTAACGCCGGGATCCCAGTTTCACCATTGCCTACGCCACGAATGTTTATCAGCATAATGATGGCATAAATGATACTCCCGAGATAAAACCCCAATACCAGCTGGTGCGACTTTCTGGTGATAAGGCCCGGCAGTACTCTAGGTGATAACCCTGCGCTGGCATTATTCAGCACAATCATCACCATTGAAAAACTAAATACCGTCAATGAGATGATACTACCCACGAGCGTGCTTAAAATGGTTCGTGCGTTCTCTTCACTGTCGACCAGTACAATCGCTATAAGCTCCTTAAAGTTGCTGATAGGAGCTGCATATTCAAGTGCCGTGGTTATGAGCGCGAAAATAAAAAATGCAACTGCAAGTAAAGAGGGGTAGAAACCGATACTACTTATCAGTTCGCGATAATTTTCGGCCAACTTGCGAGGTGTGAACATTGCTATCCTTACACTTTGAGAGTCTGGTTATATAGCCTAGCAAGACTTGAGCAATAGAGTAAATAACCTGAACTCAGCATAACAACTTGTTCCCTAGCAGCTGTTATCCCTTACTACTGCGTTAAATTTGCTTGCAATTGGCTAGCTATTGACGCACAAATTTGCCTTGTATTAAGAAATAACTTCTGGCTAGAGTGATATTACACTTTTGAGATTCTGTATTTTAGTCAATTAACTAACTTCTTATCCCGAGTTCAGGTTAAGTAAAACAGCAAGTATTTTGGGAAGTTAGCTTCGAAGGGTTAGCAAAACTAACCCTAAAACGTACTTGCGATTAAGCAATAATCAAGAAGCCAACAAAGGCAATTGCAGCCGCAATCAACGCGTAAGGTAGCTGAGTGATGGCGTGACTGACTAAGTTACAATCTGAGCCTTGGGCTGCTAATACCGTAGAATCCGAGTAGAAACACGCTTGACTTCCAAATGATGATGCCGACAACAATGCGCCTATCACCAGAGGAATATTAGCATCTACAGCAACGGCCAATGGCATCACGATAGGAATAGTCACAGCGAAGATCCCCCAACTAGAGCCTGTTGCAAAAGCCAAAATAGCCATAGATAAAAACACCATCGCAGGCAGTAAACCAGCTGTCATATAAGGACTCAGCGCATTTATCACATATTGTGGCAATAACAGTTGATCGCACACATCCTTAAAGATAAATGCGGCGATAACCGTTCCTATTGCAGGTAGCATGCATTTAAAACCATTGATCATTTGCTCAAGCATGTCTGCAAGCGGCATCAACCTTTGCACCATATAAAATGGGATAGTCACTGCCAAAGTCGCTAACAAGCCTTTCCATACATCAATGTCAAAATACACCGTAAACGCCACCAGCAAACCAATGGGCACCAAAAAGTTAACCAGTTTACCTTGAGTGTCGGCTTGTTCAAATTCCTGCTCAATGGCTTTTGCAGCATAGTGATCCGGTGTATGTACTTCTTCCAAATCAACCTGCTCAAGCGCAGGCTGCCCTTGTTTAGCTGCAAGCTCTGCTTTTTTCATTGGGCCGAATAGTGGCACAACACCAAATATCACCAGTGGCACCATAATTACAGCCACCCAAGCATACAGCATGTAAGGAATGGCCTGAATATACGTACTGATCCCCTGCCCTTCTCCCGCGACACCGTTGTCAACCAGCAAACCACCAAAGAACACCGCCCAAGTCGAAAGTGGTACTAAAACACAGATAGGCGCAGCAGTTGAATCCACTACATAGGCAAGCATTTCCCTAGAAATCTTAAACTTATCGGTAACGCGGCGCATCGTCTCACCAACCGTCAGCGCATTAAGATAATCATCAATAAAAATGATCACACCTAAAAAATAGGTCATAAGCAAAGACGACTTTGGCCCTTTTGCCATTTTCAGGGCATTACGTCCAAATGCTAAGGCACCGCCCGTGTGCACCAACAGCGCTATCAAAGCACCAAACGTACCACATACCAGAATAAGCCAGCCGATGGTTTCATCGCCCATCACTTTTAGCGAAGCATCAGCAAAATTTGCCAATACGGTGGCAGGGTCTAACAATGCGAGTCCTACAAGCGCCCCTAAAACAAGGGACAAGATAGGACGACGTAAGATAATTGCAAGCGTCAATACGACGACTGGGGGAATGATGCTAATTGCACTTGGCTCAGCCATGCGAATTTCCCAAATCAAAGGAATTTGAGCAGCGGAAAAAAGGGACGCAACATCGGCTATAAACAGCGGTTGATGCAGTCTTATCCGTTTCCCAAATTCAGAACAAAAGGTTAAAATCACAGGCACTTAATGCGTGTGAGGATCTGCCTAATATTGGGTTGACGAGTTGACTGTATGGCCCTCATTGAAACATCGCGGAGAAAATATACAGAATTTGACTTTGCGTCAATTTATTTTTTGTCTAATGTTAGTTTTGCCATGTGCTTATTTACTTGCTCTATCTCTTCAGCGGTCAATTCGGCGTAGCGTCTAGGATAAGACCACCCGTACCCCCAACGAAATGGCGTAGGTAAATAAGGCAACCCACCAAGTCGCACACCCGCTAACATCAAGGTTGCCACTTCTTCTTGACCTACCGCAGCAACACATTTTTGCAAGGCAATGTCGGCATTTTCGCGCTCTATAGCGGTACCACCTTTCCAGTAGGCAAGGTCATGCGCCGTACAACAGCTCAACCACAGTTCATTTTGCGCCAAAGTACCATCAGGAAATGCACTACAACCATCGCTTGTGAATGGCTTTAATTCATCGGCACTGCCGTGACTAGATGCAAACAGCAGCGAGAATATAATTACTATTTTTTTTATCATCGTAAATTACCGTATGGCTACTTTCATAACTTCCAAGCTTAGCTGGCGCACCTTACACTTTCATTTCCATCAGCTGCGCATCTTCACCATAACTTTTGCATACCTTAATTGGCTTTGGAACAAAGCCTAGTTTCAACCAAAACCCTACGCTATTTTGTACAGCCACGAGCCGAATGCGACAGTACCCCATTTGGGTCGCCAACTCAACTAAGCGTTTAATCATCAAGGCACCAATTCCCTGCCCAGATACGGCTTGTGAAACAACTAGGTCATGTAGAAACAACGACGAACTAGGCGGCTGTTCAGGAAGTAATACCAATTTGCTGAATTAAGTGCTCTATTTTGAGGCAAGAAAATCTTGTCGATAACAAGGCAAAAATTTTGCTATTTAGTTGTTCTAAATAAGAAATTTTTAACACAGTTAGCGTCAGATTTGCTCCTTCAAATTGAGCAAGTATTTAGTTAGATTGGTATAATGTAAACAGACTCGGCGGCTTTTCATCGTACCAAGGGTGCGCCAGTAAATAGGCATCCACGGCTCGATGTTGTTTAAAAGCAAAACAACTCTTTGGCGAGCGCATCCATTTACTTTTTAGGATATCCACAGTTTCCGGCGCAACATCATGATACGCCTGATTTTGTAGCGTTAGGATCTCAGGCCACGACGCATCTTCGATAGCGTAATAAGTCATAATTTACTCACATACAGCACAGAGACTAATTGCATCCTATACGCCACCATTTTGGCCTTTTTGAAATATAAGAATGGGATTTGGGTTCTAGGGTTTTACGACTATTGCCATCAAAAACGCCGAGCACTAATGCAATGACAGGCGCGTCATCTATTGCACCTAATGTGCTACCACACTCAGGGCAAAAAGCGCGCGATGAATAATCCGATGAACGCCACACCTTAGGCGCACCGCCAGGTCCATCCCAGCTTACTTCTTCACTTGCGAACTCTACCCAAGCGACAGTTAACGCACCACTGTGTCTTTGGCACATTTTACATGAGCAGGTATGAGGGTTACGAGGGACGCCAATCGCGGTAAAACGGATCTGCCCACATAAACATCCTCCAACAAAATTGACAGCCATCCTTGTGTTTCCTTAGTATTTCGCCATTATCCTAAACTAAGTACGATAGTAAATTACCGTGCCTATTAAAGTTCTAAGTGAAACACAAAACTGAACACTAAGCCACTGAATTTGAGAAGAATTAGGTAATTTTCCTTAGCTATGCACTTTTACCATCGAAGCTATCGTGGGGCTCGCCGGTAAGTTCATACTTCAATACGCCAAGCTCCTGATAATAATGCAAGATATCGATAAAAGATTCGTATTCTCTTTGCGGTGAAACCGTCAACGCAAAGCGCCCATCATCAAATTGCTCGCTCTCCACGCCAGATAGAATAAGCTCTTGAAGCAGCTCTATGTTTTTGGCATTTTCTAACTCGTTTGTAAAGCGGATCCGCAAAGAACGATACTCACTTCGAGCCACTATATCGATAACTTCTAAAGCACCTTCGCTATCTGGTGCAACCAAAACGTGGTCGCCGTAGTTAACACCAAAAGCAAAAAACGGAGCGCCTTTTATCTGATAAATGTTATCGCCTACTGCCATAGCAACAATAAATTCTTCAGCACATCCTTGGGGATGGTTTTTAAAAGTAAACCGTACTTTGTCAGTAACTACATCATTCATATGGATACAAACCGCCTTTACATGGACTGATCTCGTTTTATCTAACCGACCGTAAGTCCAACAAATAAAAGTCACCCACAATTACAATGTGTTACTTGTATATGGGCTTAGATTGCCAACATGATGCAGTAGCGAAACTGAAGAGAAAATTAAGCAATGATCTTAAAGAAGAGTGATGGCTGTTCAAGTTTAGAGCGAAGCGAGAGCAATAACCCCCTAGCGTTTGCCCCAAAGCACATCAATTTCTTTACCGTCTTTAACAAACTCTAGCTTCACCGTCACTTTGGTACCATTTTGTGCCTGAGGAAAAGTGCGCGTACATTGCAATACATAATGGGCGAAAAAGCGGTTATAGAATCCATGTTCGCCCATGTCATCAAAAAGATTAAATGCTTGTTCAAGCACAGAATAATCCCCTTCTTGGTGATAAGAGAGTTTAAGTTGTGCAAAACCATCGCATAGGTTTTTAATATCCTGCAAAATCCGCGGATGCAACTCGACTATTCCTGCAAGTGTTTGGAATTTGCTCGCACCTAGCCTGCGCCAATCCCGCTCTTTTCCTGCAAGTTTTCGACATCCCTTTGCTTTGAGATATTGATATGTCGCCAGAGCCACTTCGTTATGAGAGTTAAGTTGCGAATTTAACAATGCCTCAAAAATCGCATCATATAATTTCACCCGATTTTCTATAGTTGCCCGCTCAGGAAGTATTTTATGATTAATGGGTAATGCAGCGGCCAGCGAAATGGCCAGTCTTCGACTATCAAACTGACCTAATAAAGGTAGTAACTGAACAAACGCGTCATGGTCAAGATGTAGGGACTTAACGATTCGCACATTATCGGCATCTTTGAGTACCTCGCTCAATCGGTGTTTTGTATCCTCATATTCAAACTCAGGGATCATACCCCATACCGATAAATCATCGACTAAGTGGTCCAGCTCGTTACTGGTCACACTCGCCTCTTGCTGTTCATGTACGAGTGTCAGACCCAACGTAAACTCGCGTAGCTTAGGCGGCGTTGATGTTGAAAAGGCCACCATCTGAGCATCAAAGCTGAGATAGTAATGACGTTTATCGCCATTAATATCATCTTGATAACCACGCATTCCAAGCGTAGCAAGTTGCACTCTATTTAGCTTGTCTCTCGTTTCAATGGTTTTAAATGAATAGCTGTTACGGCTCATGGCCGACCAAGCACCAAAGCCTAAATTGAACCCATAGGCTTGCTTGATTTCAGTACTGGTTTGAAAGAAGAAGCGCTCTATCTCGATTTCATCTTGGTAACTAGGCTGAGTGATAGTACCAACCCGCCCAAATAACGCATCAAGATGCACCTGCTCTATGCCTTTGGTGGTTAATTTCGCCTCAAGCAGCGATTGATGATTGGATAAACGCGTGTATTCAAACTTAACACTTAACTCGGCTTTTAGCTTTGCAGCTGTTTCAATATTTGCTAACACCGTTTTTTTAATGGTCAGCAGCTCGCTTTGAAGTCGTTCTAAACTGTCCGTTAGTGGATCAAGCTGTAAGCGATCTTTTAATCTTAAGATCAGGTCGTTTTGCGCTTCATCGGGTGATTCTGTTGCGACGAGTGAGAGGATTTCTTCAACCTTATCCAGAGGTGCGTTGAATATCCCTGTCAAAATACTCGAATAAGCTTGCTTAAATCCGGTTTGGTCGGCAAATTTGGCGTTCACTCCCCCAGTGATTGTTAAAGCGGTATTCGACAATGTTGATTTTTTAATTGCGAGGAAAGTATGGTGTGGTTTATCTAAGCGTTTAGAAAAGACAACACGAAAGCCACCACGGATCTCGATATTAAGGTCCACATTCGAAGCCGAATCAAGGTTAATATCAAGTAATTCTCCTTGATCCAACCAGCGGCTAAACATATCGAGATTTTGCGCGATTATATCTGACCACCTAAAATTGGCGCTCACCGTTAACGCCCCTGCCGTTTCCATCATCAATGCATTGTTAGGTGCAAGTGACTTAACATCCTCAACATCGAAAATAACCGGCATAGCTGCAAGGTCGCGGCCTAAGGCAAGACCCACAGCTTCATGTGATTGATGGCAAAGGTAGGCTGCTAGTTTACATTGCGCCTGCCCATCTATATTGATACCAAGCAGCTCCGCTTTGGAGGCACCGGTGAGATCAAAGTCAATGTGTGTGCTGTATTTTATCCAGCACACCTCATCACTATAGGTAAGTGTTGTGGTAGGTTCGAGATCTGCATTAACCTCTTTTTGCTCACCAATAATACCGTCTTCATCGATAACAGTGCTTGCGTTGATAAGCTCTATCTTACTTTCACCGGTAACACTTGCGGTTATCCCCTCCAATGCGAAGCTACGGCTTTCTACTATTTCCCCGCGCCAAGGTAACAAATCACCATGATAGTCTTTAAGTGGTGTGAGGGTAGTCTCGACAAGCGTTTGTAACCCCGCCATATTCAGTTCAATCGTCATCGAATTTCCTTTTCATCTGAAGTGGAATTATCTAACCTAAGCTCCGATTAACTATAGCTGTAATTTAACCCTGAGAGGATAATTTCAGACCAATAATTCCAATCACTATCAACAGCAAACTGAGTAGCTTAAGTGATGACAACGGCTCTTTAAAATAGACAAAGCCAACAATAATCGACCCTAGCATACCAATTCCAACCCAGACAGAATAAGCAACGCTAAGCGGTAAAGTTCGTAGTGCAACACTGAGAAAGTAGAAACTTGCGGCCATCGCCACTAAAGTAATAATTGAGGGAACAGGCTTCGTAAAACCGTTGGTAAATTTCAAACCAATAGCCCAAACGACTTCCAATAAACCTGCAAAAACAAGTAGCAACCAGCTCATGACAACTCCAAAATAGGGTCGTCCCCGCCAGTAAAAGAAAGCTCTGGAGGTCGTCCACCAGAGCGAAAGCAAATTAGCACGCCCGTGAAGCTAATTCAAGCTTCACGGCAGACAAATTAAGACTCAATTAAGATTGTAAAAGAGCCAATATTGCCTAAAAAATCGCAGTTAGCCGTGACAGACAGCACCTTCCAACCATCTTGCTCTATCTGCTCAATCTCTTGGTTGAGTGAGTTAACGTCTGGTCGTGGCCAAAAAAAATGCTTTTTCTTATTAAATATTACAACTCTTCTCACGCGTCTCTCCATGCGCAATTATCAAACCGGCTAAGTATACAGCACAACAAAAAAGGTACAAAGGCAAATAATGGTTACGATTATATGATGATTTATCACCGTTTTAGTGTGGGTAAGACCGCTACAAGTTTTATTATTCATCATGTCCAGCTCAAAAGACGTAACACCAAAGGCTGCAAATCAATACATTACTCACGTTTACCCTTAGGTGGTATTATTTCGCATGTTGGCGTACAAAGCTATCAAGCGCCGCAACCGACTTAATCACATAGAGTGTTTTGGTTTGCGTGCTTTGCTCTAACTGCGATAAGAATTCTTCATTCCAAAATTGTGGACAGCGCCTTAACGTTTTAATACTGGCAATCGTCCCTTTAAACACTGAGCTACCATCTGGCCAGCCTTCAGGCTTAGTGATCATGCTTTTTAAAAGACGTTTTATCACAAACCAATAACTCACTCGATATGGTAAGTCGATGTAGACTAAGGTATCTGCTGCATCTAAGCGCTGTTTAAACGCATCTAACGGACCAAAGCCGTCAATGATCCACGCATCAGTATTCAATATGTTTTGATGTGCTTTATCAAAAGCGGCTCTGTCAACAAACTCGCCATTTGCTTGGTAGAGCATCGAGTCTAATTGATATAACGGGATGCGTATTGCCGCGGCCAGTCCTTTACTCACCGTAGACTTGCCGCTTCCCGGTTTACCAAAAACTGCTACTTTCTTCATGTAACCTCCTTGCTGTGGCCCCACAAGGCAGATACAAAAAAACCCACCTTACTTTGGTGGGTTCATTAAAAAAGCACACAAAACCACCACTCCTAAGGAATGGTAATAATTCGTGTACTTGTGAGAAATAGTTTTATATTCATACCGATACTTTCACGCAATGATTAGGGCCTGTTTATCTTTCAAGTTTGTTTTTGCAGCAGTTTGATTGGTATTTATACAAGGCAGAGCCGGCGTAGCATAGTCATTCTATGTGAGTCAGGCGATAACACAGTAGAAATGCCAATCAAGCGCTGCCCTTCGGGTTCACCTGAGTGCGCTTTGTTCATTGTTGCTCAACTTTTGCCTAGATTACTAGGCGGCAAGTCGAGCGTCGCGACCAAAACACACTCAGGAGAACAAAAGTCAAACAGCAAAGGTCAACAGGCCCTAATTATTGTCAAGCACGCGCAAGGCCAGATGAGTAAATTGAGAAACAGCATCACTTTATGGGCAAGCGAGTCACTAACTTTGGCATCGCTACTGTCTACTCAACAGTAAGTTGCCGCCAGATAGCGCCAAAAATGAAGCACATGCACGATTAAAACGTTTAACCAGTTTAGGTTTACTAAACCACTGCCTTAGATACAGCCCAATAACAGCGTACATAGCGATAGCCACTATTTCCAGAACGAGAAAAGTAGCTCCCAATAGTAAAAATTGCTCTGTCACATTTTTTGCAACGTCGACAAACTGAGGGAGAAAAGCGGTAAATATCAAAATTGCTTTTGGATTACCCGCAGCAAGGGCGAATTCTTGTTTCATCAGTCCGATAATGCTCAGATTGCGGACATCATCTGAAACTGGACTAACGTCTGAGCGCCATAAATTATAAGCAATCCATAATAAATAGAGCGCGCCACAAGTTTTAATGGCTAGAAACAATATTTCCGACGTATACAGCACAACTGCAAGGCCTGACGCGGCAAGCGCTATCATCACACAAAATGCGGCGAGCCTTCCAAACCCTGCAAGTAGAGCTATACGAAAACCATAACGACGAGCGTTATTTAGCGCTAAAAGATTATTTGGCCCTGGTGCCATATTCAAGGCAAAGCACGCTGGGATAAATAAAAGTAGTGTCCAGATGTCCATAGTCTTTCCTTTTAAAAAATATTGGCTCAGCGATTAAATTCTGACTTTAATAACCCAAAGCACGTTAGGTCGTGAAATTGTTCTTTCCAATATCCACTTTGTCGTCTAACCCCCTCAGCTTTAAAACCTAGCTTTTCTAACACAGCCTCTGACGCATGATTCCCCGGCACCGTATCTCCTTGAATTCGATTCAGTGCGCCACATGCTAGTAAACCACCAAACGCGGCGGAGATAATTTGGTGTAATGCTTCAGTGGTATAACCCTTTCCCCAAAATTTCGGCATCAAATCATAACCGATAACTGCATTTTTCATCGCTGAGTTCCATGAGTTAAAACCACACGTACCTATAAGCTGCTCAGTGTCTTTTAATCGGATAGCCCAACGGATCCCAACACCGCTATCAAATCGAGAATGAAAGAAATCTATGAGTTTTTCAGCTTGTAATCGCTCACTAAACGCCTCTAAATCGTAGTATTTCACTACCTCTGGGTTTGAAAATAGTTCAAAAATAGCATTACTGTCGCATTCGGATAGCGCCGTCAACTTCAAGCGTGGTGTTTCAAATTCTGGAAATTGCATATTGATCTCCTTAACATTCAAAGCGCAACACTGAGATAACTTCAAACCGCGATAAATAGCACAGTGAAAGTTATTTATACTGCGCGAAATAGCACTTTGACTGCATCTAAAAAATGGCCGGATTGCGGCTGTTTAGTATTAAAACTTCTACCACCATCGTCTTCGACCACAATACTGTAATTACCTGACTCAAGTTCAGCGGTATACCACTGCATAAACTCAGAGAACGACTTAGCAATCACAAACTTTTCGTCTTCATCACGACCAAAGTTTATCACTTGTCCAACTGTGCCATTTTCGGCCGGATCAAAATCTAAACCAAGGTAGTTGCCTGCCCAATCATGGGCAAACGGTACCCACTTTTTATTGGCATAAACTTCTTTGATAAACCCAGGAACGTGAGAGGTTGAAAACATGCTCAGCTCTTTCATTCCCTCTTCACCTTGTGAATCGATGATTTCAGCCCACGAACACCATTCTTCATAAACTCTGTTCAAAGGTAAAAAATTGAGTCCGTAAAATAAACCAGTATTGATCTCATCTTTCTGGCCGTTATGTTCGAGATACATCGCTTTCAATCGCTCAGGCAGTTCAACACCGAGCTTATTCTCTAGACTTGCTATTTCACTCGCTGTCGCCGGCTGATTAAGATCACACAAAAGCTCAGGTAATGTCGCCTGTACCCATTCCATCAAATTCATTTTAATTACTTCCTTATCACTTAAATCTAAGAGTTAATTCCATTGATATCTAAAATACGCGTGTTTGCTCATCCGCCTTCAACCAAACCGAGCATGCCAATCATTGAATCGGTTCAGCAACTCTGCGCTATTTAGCTTATAATTTGCTGCGCTTTCAAGTTCCAACATATGCTCGCTTGGATCTGTACTTAGCACTGACAGAAAAACATTTTTGGCAAAGACGCCTTCTTGCCTCAACTCTAAAAGCGCCAATACAAAAGCGTTGAAAGTGGGGTTGATAATTTCTTCAAGATAATTTTCATAGAGCTTTGCATCTTCCAGTTCAAGGCGAGTTGCGAGTAAAGTAGCAACACCTTTAAAATGCACATCCCTATCGCTTAAATCCCACTCAACGGGAGAGAACTCAAACTCAGTATTATCATCTTGTGAAAGCCATTGTTGTGTCATGACAACGTGATAGAGCGTCATTACACTGTCATCAGTACATAAGGCATAACCGAGCAACTCATCTGGCTGGTGTATACCTTGGAGGTTTGTAAAAGTAGTTTTTACGGCATCTTTGACGAGACTTTTCAACTTATCAAAGTCAATCAAATCTGACATGGCACAACCTCCATACACTACACTCTGGATAACACACCAAACAGATCCGCAGGCTTATTTATCTGCTAATGACATCGACCCAACTATTTTGCCATTTTCGATTAAAAAGAGCCTATTTGCGATAGGTGCGTTGCCGTAACTATCATCGTTCCAAGCTTCGCTATGTAAATAAATAAACTTATCCAATAAATCGTGCGATGCGTCTCTGGATACCACCATTAATCCGGTACGTCTCGCTATTGAGACAAGTAGCTGTTCGGCATCTAGCATGTCGTGCGCTTTCAGCATTTGCGTTTGAGATAAAATCGCTTCACTACTAAAAGACTCTCCGCTGGCAGTTAATACTTGGTTGTTTAGCACTGCGGACGGGACAAAGGTTACATCTAAAGCATCAATATTTTGAAAAGCCTGTGGAACTACCACATTTAAATCGATCTCTTGACCATCTTGATGTGTTAAAAAAGCGAAGTTATCTGGCGTATCATAACCAAAACCAATCACGACTTCTGGGTCATCTTCTGGGCCAATTAATACTGAATAAACCGCACCGTATTGAATACCAGGCCAATCTCCAGCCTTAATAATGGGGTAAATTGTTCTATCCTTTAAGTCCATTGCTATTTCCTTATCTAAGTTGTTTGGTAAAGTAGTTTCTATTGGCATGTCTGCAACAACATCTCCCGAAAACGCAGCTACCAATAACAGTATTAAAAGACCTTCATAAAAATTTAAGCCTCAATCAAGTAAGACGTACTGCGTAATTGTCGGTTCGAATGTGTTCGTACTTATGCTGACGGTTGTAAGGGAGATAAATAGACGCACTAGATTTTTGGATTTATTTTGCGATATCCATATCATGCTATCTAAATACGATACTATTCTCAGCAATCCCTGGCAGTATCCATGCTTTTTTATTAAATCACCTTTGTTCCTTTTTTCAAGGTAATTTTATTAGACCATTAATAAAAAAATTCAGTGATGTAGAAAAAGGCATGCTTGCATGCATGCCGTTTAGTCTAGGTTTTTAGTGGTAGTATAACCGAGAATAATTGAGTGCTAGCGTGTTGGTCTCAGCGTTTCAATAACCTTCGCATCCATCCAGTATGGATTACCTTCCCAGTAACTGGAGCCGTCTTTTCTGACTTTTTTGTCACCTCGCCAAAAGAATAAATACTTTCCGTCTGGTGATACTTTAGGACGTTGCTCGTACGCAGCCGTATTAATCGCATCTCCCATGTTTATTGCGTTTGTCCATGTGCCATCTTGGTTACGAAAACTAATGTAGATATCAGGCGTGTTTTCACCTTCCTTTTCAGCATCCCACATAATATAAGACTCATCTGGCGCTATGTAGGGATGAGCAATGTACTTTCCTTGATTAATTGCTTTACTCATTTTGTGCGGTGTTTCATATTTGCCATCAACAAGCCGTGAATAACTCAAATGCCCACTGCCGTCTTTCAAATCTAAGACATAAAAGTAGTGTGTCCCTTTTGCTGAGGTAGTATAACCTCTGATTGGAATATCTTTAAAACGCTCGATGTTTTGTATGTGTGAAACCGGTGGGCTAAATTGCTCCTGATATGCTTTTTTATCTGCTTCAGGTATTGATTTTTCAATCCATTGATTGTTTTTATATTGCATCACAATCCATGTTGGTTTTTGATATTCTCCACCAGAGCGAGTAAAAGAAAGCTCTGACATATCAGGCAAAAACAACACTTCAGTCTCGCGGTGCTCATCCGTAGAAACGACACCGGGAGCAAATAATTCGGGTGTTAATCCCGGTGGCTTTTGTCCTAAACCGTAATTGTTTTGGGCATAACTTTTACCACAAATTATTAAACTACAAAACATAGCAATTAGAATGCTCATCTGCTTCATAAACTATCCTTTTATTAGAGCCTTTAGTTTCAAGTAATTATAATTGCACTAGGAAACAGACAAATCCAAGCACCTTTACAAAACCTGACAATGACACCAGTTTGTCTTAATACTTGCTCAATTTGAAGGAGTAAATCTGACGCTAACTGCGTTAAAGATTTCTTATTTAGAATAACTAAATAGCAAAATCTTTGTCTTGCCTACAGGACGTAGGTACCTTAGCGTGAGCAGGATGCGGAAGCGGTGTTATCGACAAGATTTTCTCGCCTCAAAGTAGAGCACTTAATTAAGCAAATTGATGTTACACCGCAAAGCCGCGCCATTGTGGTATCAAAAGGCCTGCAATAAACCAAGGAACTTGTAGTACGAGAATACACAGTGCATACAAACGCAACTGCTCAGCAGTCCATAGCGCAGCAAACCATCCTATGATAAAGAACGACTTCCACCCTTCTATTTTTTCAGCCCCACCAAAATTTAAAATCCAAAGCCAAAATGCCGCAAGTGTGACATGAGAAAGTATCCATGCAAGTAAACTCATATCTTATCCAACTACTAACCCTAAGGCCAAAATCAGTAACTTAGCGCACAACCCACTGCGAAAGCTACCAATAGTAATTTTGGTTATTTGTTTTCTTTCTCACTCGGGATGAAAAACTCAACTTTACCACAAGCTTTACAGGCAAACATATCAAGTGCTTGTCTACTAACAAGTAATTCACCCAAGTTACCTAAAACCCCCCATCGTGAGCCTTCATGAAACTCTTTGGAGCCCAATTTCACCATAGACGAGTCACAACGAAGGCATTGTAATGACGGACTTTTTAATTCTGGTAAGCTCTCTTTTCCTTTCTCACAACCACAGTTCCAACAAACTTCAAAACTTGTTTCTTCAATCTCAGTACTACAATTTTTGCATTTCCAACTCATGATACCTCCTAGTATATGCTTAAATCTGCAAAGGCGACGCTCAAGATATTCAATAGGGTCTGCCATACTTTGAAACTACATTCGCTTGTCATTTTGACTGTCCAACTTGCTCATACTTTTCAACAATCGCATTGGCAATATCATTTAGTTTCCCTTGCGTGTTGTTCGCTGAAACATTCGTGGCAATAAATATTCCTAACTTCTGCTTTGGATAAAGCGCAAGCCAAGTGGAAGTCCCCATAGAGCCTCCGCTGTGATAGAACATAGGATTAGCTGAGTGATACTCGTATGTATTCCAAAAAAATGCGTGGCCATGTTCACTGCTGGTTTCTGTTAATAAGGTGCGCGACAACAGTACTTCTTCTGCTTGGGTGCTGAGTAAATACTGCATATAATCGGCAATCGAAGCTGCAGTGGATGTTAGTCCGCCTTCAGCGAACGAGTGTGGACTGAGTAACGGTGCAATTTTTCCGTTTCTATCTACCCCTCTCGTTATTTTACTTATCTCACTGGGCTCTAAACGAAACCTTGTGTGTACTTCACCCGATTGTTCCGTGATCAATTGCGCAACAAGTGTAGATAATGGTTGGTTATACACGTTTTCCAAAATATACCCAGTCAGGTTTGCGCCAACATTGGAGTATTGAAATGTCTGACCAGGCGTTGAGGTAAGTTGGTACTGAGCTAAATCTTCAAAAAACTTCACTTTTGAATAGTTAGAGAACAGCTCAAAAGCCTTGCCAGACTTTATATCTGCGCTTGTATATGCAAAATCTTGCGGTAAACCACTTCTGTGAGTCGCGAGATGACGCAAAGTGATAGGTTTGCCTAGATGTTGCAGGTTTTGATAATCACCTTTTTGCAAGTACACCCTAATATCTTCATCTAGTTGCACTTTTTTATCTACTACCGCCTTGGCAAGCAACAACCCGGTATAAGTTTTAGTGATGGATGCAATTTCATACACGGTGTCATGGTGTGGCTTTGTACCATCAGGAAACTCGCCAAACTGTTTTTGATAGTTAAGCTTATCATTCACAATGGCGATGGAGGCAACCTGTGCATTTTCCTCAATCAGAAAATCTGTTAGTTCTTTCTCAACAAATGCGTCAAAGTCTAGTTTGCTATCGTTGTTGCAGGCGGTTAAAACCATCAAAAAGAGCATCAAACAAAGTAGGGTTAATGATTTCACTGAACGTAGCTGCATATTTACTCTGTCGCCTTGATTAATTGATTAATGTATGCCAATAGAAAGCTTTTATTTACTTCATTATCAACCAGTCGCACGGCTATTTTGGCGTTTTGCAGCGCTTGCAAGTTATCCTCATTCGCCTCAAACGCCTTTGCTAAAGACTCATAGGCTTGCCAAGAATTAGGTTGATATTGGGTGTAACGTTCTGCGACTTCTATCGCTTCTATGACTCGGCCTTGTCTAATCAAATACGTACTAATGAAGCCGAGCCTATTAACACTATTCCAACGCGTTGATCTTGGCAATATAGTAAAATTATAACGGTCTCTTAATTGGTCGTAGTTGTTATTAATATTTTGTAGAACATTACCAGATTTAGTCACAATATCGCGATACTTCTTTTCCTTTTTTAGGTCGTCTCCAACAACAGCAAAAGTAAATAACTTAAGCTGCGGTCAGCGCACAGGTCTACTGGCGCTCACTTGTTTTCTTTAACTTTTGTAGCGTTTCTTGGTCAAGACCTGGCACAACTGTCGCTTGCGAGCTGTTTTGAAGTATTTTTTTGATAGATGTGCCATCCACATTTATAGAAAAGACATCATAAAAGCCATATACATTCTCTGAAGCGAAATACACCTTTGTGCCGTCTGGAGACCAAGATGGATCCCACTCTTGAATGTCATTACGAGTCAGTCGCTTGTTATTGGCTCCATCAATATCCATGACATATACCTCCTGATTCCCATCTCTATTAGATAGATAGGCTATTTTTTTGCCATCAGGGGAAATTTGAGGAGACATGTTGTCAGTGTCATCTTGAGTGAGTTGAATAGCCTCACTACCATCCAAATTGGCAATGCTAATTTGGCTTGGGCTGGCTTTAGATTGATATAGTAATCGACCATCTGGCATAAATTCTGGAGCACGACCTTCAAGATTTTTAATTTGGCGCTGTTCACTACCATCAGCATTCATTAACCAAATTTCTTCTTGCCAAACGCCTTCCTTATTTTCATATTCTCTGCCAAACGCTATCGTCATTCCATCCAATGACCAAGCAGGTGCACTATCCCACACATATTTTTTACTGGTTAATCTTTTCATATTGCGGCCAGTAATATCAACGGTATGAATTGACCATGTTTTAAAGTTATCGTATTTACCGTAAAAAGTTACTTTTTCTCCTGATGGTGAGACAGCAGGATAACCGTCACTTGACGTGGCTTTCACGATCTTTACTGGCGATTTACCATCTTGATCACTTAAGTAAATCGCTTTGCTATTACCGTCTTTAAAGCCATATATAAAACCATATGACTCTGTTGATGGTTCGCTATATGATTGAACTTCATGAATAAAAAACAACATAATGGTGGAAAAACAAGCCAGTTTTGAGATACCAATTTTTTTAACAAGCATTACTCAATCTCCCTTCTGTAGTTGTGTATCTAATTGGAAGACTACAGAAGTCTATCTACCAAAAACATGATGTTTTATTGATTTTTCGCTGAATTACACCGTTTCGTGCTATTTTGCTGTCACAAAACGTAGATATTGCTATAAACCCTTGCATTTATTGCGTAAAATCAATCAATAACCTCAGAACGCAGCCTTCCCTAACTCATTGATATTTAGACTCAATGAACAGAAAATGAATAAATTTACCAAAAACCACGTTATTTTCTTGATATTTTTTCACTTTTGCCTGTATTTTAGCTTTGATAATCTCCATTTTTTAGCTAATTTAACCCTATTTAGCAACAACATTGAAACAAGGTAATTCATGAAAAGAACACTTGCTGCCACTCTTATCGCTAGCGTGACTACTATTCCAACAGTAAACGCTATCGAGATATTCAAAGATGAAAAGAATAGTGTCACGATTGGCGGCTTTATCGATGCTCGAGTTATTAACACTCAAGGCGAGACTGAGTTGGTAAACGGCGCATCGCGTATTAACTTTGACTTTAAACGCCAATTGAAAAACAACTGGCAGGCTTTCGCACTACTTGAATGGGGTGTAAACCCTGTTGGTAGTAGTGATATTGTTTACAGCAACCGCTTCGAATCAATACAAGACGAGTTTTTATATAACCGATTAGGTTATGTTGGTATTAAGCACGATGAATACGGCCAAATTACCTTAGGAAAACAATGGGGCGCTTGGTACGACGTGGTATACAGCACCAACTACAGCCTAGTTTGGGATGGTAATGCCGCAGGTGTTTACACCTATAACAAAGACGACGGCGCGATCAATGGTACTGGTCGTGGTGATAAAGTGCTGCAATACCGTAATCAATTTGGCAAACTGAGCTTTGCGGTACAAGCTCAGCTAAAATCTGACGATTTTTATACTTGTGATGTCGTTGATATTTCCAGCAGCTCATGTGAAACCCTATTTAATCAAGGGGATAGTGCAGCACAAATGGTAGAGTTTAATTCAACCTACGGCGCTTCACTCACCTATGCAGCAACCGAAAACTTAACCCTCACAGCCGGTGTTAACCGCGGCGAGTTTGATATTGTGTATGCTGCTGGTCGAAATCAATCGGTTAAAGATTTAATTTATGGTGTCGGTATTACCTACGGCGATTTCTATAAGCCAGGTTGGTATGCAGCTGCAAACATCAATAAAAACGAAAACCACGATACCGATAACCTAGGCCGCTTAATCAAAGATGCCGTTGGATTAGAGTCGCTTGTTAGCTACCGTTTTGACAATGACGTGCGTACATTTATCGCTTACAACGTATTTGATGCGGGCGATGACTATGTGATCCAACCAAATTTTAATGCTGATCCTAATGATGTTTTTAAGCGTCAGTTTGCCGTGATAGGCGCACACTACTTTATGTCTGAAGACACCATTTTGTACATTGAAGCGCGTAAGGACTTTAGTGACTTCTCAAGCGCCGATGCCGCGCAAGAAGCACAAATGTCACAAACCGAAGACGACGGTATCGCCATCGGTTTCCATTACACGCTGTAAGACTAAGCACTGTAATAACAACTTCAAGTGCATCAAAGCTCATGACTTTCATGAGCTTCGATGCACTAATTGATTTCAACATTATGCCTGTGGCTGTATCTGGCCAAAATATACGATATTGAAAACTTACAAATTTACAGCGAGTTTAAAAATGCCAACACGGCTGATTTATCATTTGCCGACAAGCTTTCGTAAGCGACCCTCGCCGCTTGTGCTTCACCATCATGCCATAAAATAGCTTCTTCAATCGTTCGCGCACGACCATCGTGCAGATAGCTTGGCTCAGCGGTACAAAACTCATTGCCTTGCCCACCTAACACATTATCAACACCACCTGTCACACAAGCAGACAATCCAATCCCCCATAATGGCGCTGTTCGCCACTCAGCACCGCTCGCGATGCCTTCACCTAAGTTATCCGCAAGACCTGGGCCCATATCATGCAGTAATAAATCGGTATACGGATGGATCGTTTGCGCACGTAACTCCGCAAATGGATGATACTCACTGGTTTCAAATGTTGCTGTATGGCAACCTTCACAGCCAATTGAGGTAAAGCGTGCCTTTCCTAATTGCACCTCAGGGTCGTCAAGCCCACGCTGCGCTCTTACACCCAATAAAGCGATATATTTGCTTAGCGCAGTGAGATGTTGATCAGACACTTCTACACCGCCACCTCCGCAGCTTGATTGTGATGCCCCACAGTCAGGATTTGGAAATACCGAGTTAGTTACCCCCATATCCGTATTAAATGCACTAGCGACTTGGTGTTTAATTGATGCCGCCGCAGCTTTGTAGCCAAAGCGTCCTAACCGTGTTTGACCAGTAATAGGATCGTTCACGCGCTGCGCTTTGCCCGAAATACCGTCGCCGTTACTGTCGTTTTCATCCGCTAGGGCTAACACCGCACTCTCTGGTATCGCTTCAAGTAAGCCCAAGCCTACCAGCTGAGGCGCGATACGGGCTGAATAGCGTGCTGGAGTGGTTTTATTAAATTGGTAATTGGGTGAACGCAAACCATTATTTTCAGTCCACGAAGCAATCGTTACATCTCCCTCGCCTTGCGTCTCGGTATCTATGCCTGTGTTTTTAGGCTGTAACACATTCCCCAATAAGGGATGGGTGTTGCCATTGATATCGGCCACTTTAAACACCCATTTTGCCAATGAGCCGCCAATAGCTGGTGGCGCCGCTCGACCATTGCGGACATGGCAAGCTGCGCAACTGTCGTTGATATAGTGTGGGCCTGACTTTCCAACCACCGCACTAAACACGCCATTTTCTCCGTTGCGTTCATCGTGCTCACCATTAACAAAACTACTGTGGTGAACACGTCGCCCCTGAACAAATGCCTGTCCATTTTGGCTCGATAAATTGGTCGCCATTTGCATAAAGTGATTATCAGGCTCATTAGTGTAATTGTATGGCAATGTGGTTTTGCCTCCTAACCACCCCGCTTCTGCAATCGGGTAAGAATCTTCGCGTTGTGATGATGGATCAGCAAAGTCGCCAACGGTTTTCCATGGGACAAGCCCTTCACCTACCATGTATAAATACGTTGTACCATAATAATTTTCTCGCCCTTCTGGTGGCGCATCAAGAAACTGGCTAACTTCAAACTCCATGCGCTGACCAACTTCAAGAGGCAAAAAGCCTGCCGCTGGGTCCCAATTTAGCGGTCTGTAGTCATCAATGATCACTCTGTAACGATATTGATCACCTGAATCACTTATCTTATTAAAGTTCGTATCATAACTGCCGTTATCAAGCTCAACGACCGCACCGCCACCAAAGTAATTACCGTGGTACTCAGCAACTGTGCCTAACCCACGATACCAAGCACGAAATTCGCGCGCACCGAGTTTCCATTCTGTAATAAAGGTCACTTCAATGCGTGAGCCGCCTTTAGCTACAAAATCAGCGATTTCAAATTGCGCAGTTCGATGCGTCCAATAATGCGATAAATAGTGATCATAGATTTGAAACTGATCTTCTTTTGCATGGCGATCTCGGCCGCGATCAGCAAAACGCGTAATAAGCGCATCTCCACGGTCATAACTCACAGCTTGCTCTAAAGGTGTTGTTGCATCATAAAGTGGCACAATAGTGCCAAAGCTGATCTCACAACCTTGGCTGTCGACTTGGCGGCCCGTAGGTGTATTGGGACATTGGTCTAGATTATCTGGTACACCATCGTTATCGCTATCATTGTTAGATGAGCCAGCGATATTGAACTCAAGCCAGTTTAGATTTAACTCGCCGCCCGCCATTTCAACACGAACGGTATGCACGCCCTCATTTAACGTAATCGACGCAATATTTTGACTAATAAAGGTTTGCCAGCCACCCGTAGCAGGCACAACGGTACTGGCAACTAGATTACCATTAACAACAACATTATATGCTCCATTACCAACTTGGGAGGCAACGCGTGCAGTCAAGTTATAGCTTCCAGCGCCTAAATTAGCCTGATATTCGAGCCACTCTCCCGCCGACGTCCAACCTACGTTGTAACCACCGCCGTTGTCACTGGTCAGCTCAATATCAACATCATCATTGCGATATTCGCCACCTGTATTGCCAGCATCGTTATCAAAATAGTTGCTGTAGTCTTCCGCTTCGATACGAAGTTGTTCAGTAATTAAAATACTACATCCATCGGTGTTTACCACATCCCCCACAGGCGTATCTGGACACTGATCGATACCATCATTCACGCCATCACCATCGCTATCATTACCAGCTGAGGATTCTGAAAGTATATAGGCCTGCTCTGCGGTATCTACGACCGTTCCGTCCTCCTGTAGGTAAGTGAACCAAAAACTAACCACATCCCCCACTGCTAGCCCAGATATTGTCAGCTCATTGCGACCATTAATCACTTGCATGCGGACATTTTGCTGCACACCGCCGTTGACTCGATAATGAACATCCGCCCAGCCGGTAGTGTTAACATAGAAAGTTAAGGTATCCAGAGAGACCTGTTCCAATCCATCGGGTAAATTATTCAGTGGACAGCCATTCGCATCAACTTCTTCATTTGGTTGAGTATTTGGGCACTGATCGAGGCTATCCTCAACACCATCTTGATCGCTATCGACAGGCGCACTACCGCCCCCTGTCCAGGTAATATCGTCAATTGCCATTTGAAAAGAATAGTTAGGTTCTTGCCCAGCGACAGAGACAATATTGAAGTGATTTTTAATTGATTGTAATGCCACTAAGCTACCCGCTAACTCAGTGATCGGAATACGTACTTCACCCCATTGACCATCACGAACAAGGCCATACTGATTGGTGTTCGCGGGGAATGTGATCCAATTCTCATTAGTATAAGTGTCAGCGATGCCAATTCTGAAACTCACATCCGCAGGAATTTTAATCTTAAAATTTAAGTAACCATCCCTAAAGTTGCTCATATCTCGTGCTTGACGGCTTTGAATACCGGCTCCAAACCACTGCGCAGGCGAATACTGCCATGCAATCACTTCATTGCCTTCATAGGCAGGGGTATTACCCTGAGTGAGTGAGTTTTGGTTCCACACATAAATATCCGCGTTGCTTCCCGGCACTAACTGATTATCGCTTGGCCCCTCACTAAAAACACCAAAGGTGCCAACTTCGGGCGCAGTGACATTGCCGCTGAACACTTCACCTTGACCATCTAGCTCATAAATACGCACATAATCCACCACCATTTTCCCAGGAAGTGGCGCGCTCACCTGTTCATTGCTAAGCGCGTCCGTAAATAACCCGCCGACAGCCAAATTCATCAATAGATAAAATGGCGCGTTGAATTCATTTGACTCTTCACTGATGGCAAACGGGCTATCGAACATATCATATTCGACCCCATTATCCTCGACTGTGAAACGGATCGTTTCTTCAGTCCAATAAGTACGATAGATAACAAAGCGATTGGTTAAGGGGGTTGAGGACAAATGTGCATTATCGGTTTTGTATGCCACACTTGCTGCACAGGTTGGATTACCTTCATTGCAGGCGGCATCTGCATAAAAAATTAAGTTTGAGCCTGTATAGTTATTGCTTGGCGCACCGGGAAAGCCTGCATCATTACGAGCGGCTTGAGATTGGCCCATCTCCATGATGTCGATTTCGCCTTTTGCCGGCCAGCTAGCAGTACTCGTCCCTAGCATCCAAAGTGCAGGCCAAAGCCCCGTGTCGACATCAGATACCTTCATTCTGATCTCTATCATGCCATATTGCACGGCAAGCTTATTCTTACTCTGGATCTTACCTGAGGTAAATGCCTTTCCGCCTATCACTTGATTTTTTGCTTCAAGAACAAGGCCTTTGTTTCCCGCCTCGCCTACAATGTCGCTAATATAGACATTATTTTCACTGTACCACTGTAATTCTTGATTACCCCAACCACATATTCCTTGGTCACAACCATCCCCGATATCTATATTCCATGTGTTGGTATCTAAATTATTAAAATTATCTTCCCAAAGTAAATTCCCCACAGCCGCGTTACTTTGCGAAGACGCACAAACAATCAGACTGATAACGCTAATGTTTGCGAGCTTTGCGATTAACTTGCTACTCGTTTTCACTTTATGTCTCCAAATGTAATGTATAAAACTGCTTTAGTGATCAACCACTAAAACACGGATCCTTTTAATCACTTCATAAACCGCAGAAATGAAAGCGCTTACATTTCAATCCATAACAACCCCGAACAATTGAAAATATAGCGCTTTTCAAACACACAAGCTTTGCTACACACTTTTCAGAGCTGTGTAATCGTATGTTGAATGTTAAATCTAACATGTAAGCGCTTACATTAACAAGAAAATAACAACAACTGTTATATTTTTTACTTTTATCAATTGATGGACTAACGACAAATAGAGCGCTGTGACCAAAGCACACTCAGGGAAATAAAAGTCAAACCGCTGAGGTCAACAGACGCGATGGATCTCATATTCAAAGAAAAGTGGACTGTTTTCATCATGCACTTGCTGTGAAAACCCCAGCTTTTTGAGCAACTGAATGGACGCATGGTTGGATTGCTCCACTCCCGCAATTAGGGTACTCCAAAGCTCTACATTGGTAACTGCATGGATAAACCCTTGCAGCAATTCACTGGCGTAACCTTTGCCCCAGTGCTTTTCAGCCAATAAGTAACCGATATGCGCATCACTTTCGTTTTCAACGTAAACAAACAAAAAGCCAATTGTCTCATGCTGCCCAAGCTTAACTTGCAGTAAGCGGCTCTCTGAACGCATACGCTGAAACCAGTTTTCGGCCTGTTTTGTTGAATTAATACCATGAAAATAAGGGGGAAGGTTTTCAACCACATTAGAACTCAGGATATGGGGAATTTGCTCTATCAGCCGTTCACGATCGAGTGCCGGAAGATCGTCGTTAACCTCAATAATGTGCAACCTTAAGGTCTGAAATGATAATGCCATTAGCTTCCTACTTTTTATCAACTCGATTGTTATCCTAACTAGGATACTAGCATTGCTTCTTTTAATGTGTAAGGCGTATACAGCTATTTGCTGCAACAATTGATTGAATATAGGTTGCACAATCAACAAGATTGACATGCACAAAAGTCTAACGCTGTCATTTTTATTTACTTGATAAAAATTCAATATAATAAACAACTTAAAAAACAAACAACTAAAAGATCTACTGAAATTATTTGCCATCCCCGCTTGAAATATGTTGAAAAATTAAACAGATTATTTAACAGGTGAGTACTTAGAAATAGGTATTTATCTACATTACCGAATAATCAAAGATAAAAAATAACTGGATACAACATGAAACTGAAAAAAGTAAAATTAAAAAACCTTAACGCAAATAAAGCGCTAGATGCTAAACAAACGAAAGAAATAGCAGGCGGAACCGGCGCTTACAGTAAAGACTACGGCGCATGCTATACCACTCCTGAATTTTGCCCAACAGTTTATATCTGCTAAGTAACCTGAGCTGCGGATAATTAATGCCTTTCTAGCAGCCAGTTTTAGCGCTAACTGCGTTGAATTCACTTCCAATAGCCAGCTATTGGTGCGTAAATTCGCCTTGCCTACAGGATGTAGGTACCTTAGCGAGAGCAGGACGCGGGAGCGGTGTTTTCCCTAAAACTCTCTGGCTAGAAAAGGAAAAAACTAAGCTGTTCTTTAGAAACAATGAGTTTGAACATTCCTTATCCAAACCTCAGGTTAAGTATGTCAAGCCCAGCAACTAGCTGGGCTTAGTTTTAAGTAAAAAGTAATTGAGAAATAGCGATAATAAAACATTCGTCGTGTTAGCTACTCCCCTGATCAAACAAGCTAGTAACGTAACAACATTAAGATGTAACTCTATAAGATACTTGTAGTTTCACCATGGCGTGCTGGCAAAATAGTGCGACAAATAGTCTATCAATGCCCTCACGGTTGGAGACATATACTTTCTCGAAGAATAGAGCACGTATATATTCATATCGCTTGGCTTCCAATCAGGTAGTACCGGCTTAAGCTCGCCAGATTTGATGTAGCGGTTAACCAAATAAGTGGGTTGAATTGCCAAACCGGCGCCATTTAACGCTGCGTGCATTAAGGCCGTCGCTTCGTTCGCAGTTAAACGACAATTTACGGCTACCGACTGTTGTGAGTTACCTTTGCGCAAATGCCAAATATGCTGCTGAAAATTCTTATACCCAAGGCACAAGTGCTCAGCTAGATCATCTGGCTTTTTGATTTCACTTGCATTCACAAGGTATTGCGGCGACGCCACGATAACTGAGCTACATACTGCAATTGATTTACCAATCAAAGAAGGGTCCGGTGCAGAGGCAATACGAATAGCCAGATCTATCTGACTTTCAGTGAGATCGGCCACAGAATCTTGCAAATCAATGTCAATATTTACGTCAGGATGTGCTGACATAAACTGTTGAATAGCGGGCACTAGTTGAGAAAAGCCAAAAGACATACTGGTTGCTAGTCGAACCGTACCAGACAGTTTGCCGCTGGTATTCGCCAAGCCGGTTATGGTGTCGGCTTGCCTCAGCCACTGTCTCACTTCTTCCAAGCAGCACTCCCCTGCTGTCGTTAAAGACACCCTTCTCGTGGTGCGATGTAATAAACGAATGTTTAGCCAGCTCTCCATTGCTTCAATGTACCGAGTTACCATAGGGCGAGACATATCTAGCCTGTCAGCCGTCGCGGTAAAGCTACCTGTGATTGCAACGTCGGCAAAGACCTTAGCAGCGGTAAGTTTATCCATTTATTTGTTCGATTTATGAAACAATGATGTTTAGTTTGGCATGTTTTTCTGAGCCTATCAATTTCATATCATCTGCTCCGTACTAAACCTATTGAGGCAAAAGATATGAAACACCTAACATTGATAGCAGCATCGACTTTATTAGCAAGCAGTGCGATGGCAGCAAACACCGCCCCACTTACACTGGATGTTTATAACGCTGACAAAAACAGCTTCCACGTTAACTCAACGCTGGTGATTGGTGAGAGTGAAGTGATGGTCGTAGATACAGGTTTTACCAAAGCGGATGCTCTACGCATAGCAGCCAAAGTACTCGACAGCGGCAAAACCTTAAAGACGATTTTTATCAGCCAAGCTGATCCGGATTATTATTTTGGCGCGGAAGTACTACACGCTTTGTTCCCAGAAGCTAAGATCCTAACCACAGCTGCCGTAAAAGCAGTGATTGAAGAAAAACTCGCGGGTAAATTAGCATTTTGGACACCAAAAATGGGGGAAAATGCACCTGTTAAGCCATACATCCCCACAGTTGTAGAGGGAAATACACTCTTTGTAGATGGACACAAAATAGAGATCCACGGCACGCAATCTGAGCTGGCACACCGCCCCTACTTATGGATCCCGTCAAGTAAAGCGGTTCTGGGCAATGTTGCAGTCTACGGTAATGTGCACTTATGGATGGCCGATGCGCAATCCCAACGCAGTCAACAAGCGTGGAGTCGCCACTTAAAAGAGTTAAAAGCACTCAAGCCAGAGGTTGTAATACCTGGTCACATGAAAGCAGGCACCAAACTTGATGCAAGTACCATAAGCTACTCGCAGCAGTATTTAAGCGACTTTAGTCAGGCAAAAAGCAGCAGCAAAAATAGCGCTGAACTGATTGATAGTATGTCTGCACGCTACCCTGATGCAGGATTACCTATGGCGTTGGGTATTGGTGCTAAAGTACATATGGGAGAGATGAAATGGTAAAAGTGCACTACTTCTTCGACCCCATGTGTGGCTGGTGTTACGGTGCGACTTCACTGTTGGATGCAATTGCAGCTAACAGTGACCTCAAGCTTGAGCTGCATCCTGGAGGTATGATTGCCAACCAATCTATAGAGAAAGCGTTCCGCAACCACATTCTCACAAGTGATGCGCGTATAGCCAGCATAACAGGCGCGCAGTTTGGCAAAGGTTACATCCAAAGGGTGGAGAGTAACGAGTCGATGATCCTTGACTCATACATCACCGCTCGTGCCATCATAACCGCTGAGCAATTGGGCATAGCGCCACTTAACATGCTTAAAACTATTCAGCATGCCCACTATATAGAGGGCAAACAGGTTAACCGAACTGAAGTCATAGAAGGACTCGCGGTAGAGCTTGGGCTAGATAAAAACCACTGGCAACGAGCTATGCTGGCAAATCAAGGGACTGAGCAAACAAAAATCGCGCAAAGCCGCCTATTAATGCAAAAGCTTCAAGTTACTGGCTTCCCAACCCTTATCCTTGAAAAGCATGAGAAACAGATAAAGCTTCCGCATACTGCCTATTACGGTAAGCCCGATGCTTGGCGCCAGTTGATTGATGACTATATACACTAGTTCTATGACAAGCTTTGGGGTTGAAATTGGAGCTACTGTTACGCTAATGTGAGCCCCAAAAGGGGCTGCCGGCATATCCGCTACACAACTTTGGCGTTGTCACACTAATTTGCATTTAGATTGCAACTAACCTTGCCTCTGAATTACCTAACTTTTTGGAATTGCCAATCCTTTAATTCGATAACGGACATGCTTTTATCAGCGGTTAGTTCGTAGAACTTACCCGGTCTAAGTTCTACTATAAATTCATTATCTGCTTGTCCACTGTAAATCTTGCTCTGTAAATCCCCCCAAGCAAGATGTAAATCGCTGTCTCTCTGTTTAATAGTCAACCGTCCAACATCCGTGTTTTCGTATACACCTTCAAGTAATGACTTAAGCGAAGGTGATATGCTCCGGCGTTTTGACAAGTCTTCTCTTTTAGCGGCAATTTCTGCCTTTGCTTTCTCGACATAAACAGCAAGATCAGTCATCTCCTCTTGATAGAATTCAATAAGCTTACTCACATCTTGATTAGTTAACATTTTATAAGCGATTTCAGTTATTCTGCCATTTAACTCATTTGCAATAAGCCCACTTTCGTTATGAACAACAACGACACCAAGGTTTTTTTCGGGAGCGTAAGATACTTGAACAGAAGCGCCATCAAATCCCCCTGTGTGCATTAACACACTTTCACCAGCGACTTTTGAGTGCATCCACCCCCATCCATAGCCGGAAAAATAGCTATCGATATCACTGACTAGTAGTTGTTGAGACGCTCTTACAACCGACTTGGGAAACGCTGAGCGCTCTGCATTTATTGGTAACAAGTGGGTTATCAACTTACCCCAATCATTTGGTCTGGCAAAGATACCCACTGAATACAAAGTCGCATTGTTTTTATTCATATAAATCTCAGATTGACCACTTCGAAATTTATATGAATATGGGCTTGGAATAGGCCAATTTTGCAATCTCGCTTGGTCAACATCTGCTGTTGAATTTTTCATTCCTGCTGGTGAAAGCACTAGCTCTTTAATCGCGTTAGGCCATCCTCCTTCATAGTTCTCATCAAACCATATTGCTAAAAGATTGTACCCAAGGTTTGTGTAACCAAACTCACCTTTTTTAATTTTCGGGTGCGGTTTTAGCGAGGAAACAAAATGAAGTCGTTGCTTTTTGTCATGGTTTCCAGTGTAAGAAAAAGTCCATGTCATCGCGTCATTTGTTAATCCAGAGCGATGAGACAATAAATCTTTGACTGAGTAGTTGTCAGGATTGATAAAAGAAAACTTAACGTTTGGAAATAGCTGCCTCAAGGTAGAGTCCTTAGAAAGCAAACCTTCTTTTTCAGCCTGTAATGTCGCCAGCCCCATTATCGCTTTAGTTGTCGAAGCGAAATAGTAAACCGAATTTGTATTGACAGGGATCTGCTTTTCAACATTCGCCATACCAACGTGAACTTCGTGAGTAATTTGACCATCCTTAATCAATACAACGGATGTGCCTGAAGCCGACTTAGTCACGGATTTGGCTTTAACAATAAAGTTGTCTAAAGGCGTATATTCTGACGCTACACTGACCGAGCTGATGAAACAAAGTAAATAAACTAAGCAAACAAAAGTTTTACTAGCCATGTGGTTTCCCTTCCGAATAGATAAGTGCTGCATAGTGCTTTGTAGTACACAATATCACCGAACCACATAACGCACAACATAATGAAAGTTAAACAAAAATCCGTAAGGTTAGACTAAAGGCCATCAGAAAAGAGAGAGCCTCACCCTTGATAAATTGGCCTACATGACAGGTATCTCAAAAGCGATGTTAGAACAAATTGAAAGGTTTGAATCTAGTCCAACAGTTGAATTATTGTGGAAGTTGGCGCGGGGTATTGGCATAGAGTACACAATATTACTTGATCCGAGCGACCCGCAGAATGCGAATAGCTCTAGCATCCAAGAGAATGGGTAAGGCCTGACATTCATGCAAAATGTGAGACTTACCCAAGCTATCGATACTCAATTACACATTTATGTTAATTCTAGGATATATTGCCTCGTTCATTTTCATTGCAAACAGCATTGGGTGGCTATTCACTTTGTCCTCAAGTGTATGATAATCCTGACCAAAGCCCGTATCATGGAATTGGTTTTCGAAGCTTTTACTTAACTCATTCAACCTAATATTGCCATAAAGGTCCTTTGCTTCGATGCCTTGCCGATCTGCACCAGAGAATCGAACAATTTGTGCAAGTCCTTCATGTACCTGTTCATAGGCATTTTTTAGCTTATCGTTTTCGTTAATTATAGACTCAA
Source organism: Pseudoalteromonas sp. OF7H-1 (assembly GCF_022347825.1). Lineage (NCBI taxonomy): Bacteria > Pseudomonadati > Pseudomonadota > Gammaproteobacteria > Alteromonadales > Pseudoalteromonadaceae > Pseudoalteromonas > Pseudoalteromonas sp. OF7H-1. Next base: position 82,896 of record NZ_JAKRFX010000009.1, read on the forward strand.
GATCATCACGCAATTTACCGCCTACACCTCCACCAACGAGCTTTAGTGTGCCATCTTCCTCTTGCGATAAATCTAAAGAGCTCAAATCAATTCCTAGATTTAAGCTACTTTGTTCTTTTTTAAATTTTTCAAACTCGCTTAAGGTGGTTGCAAACGCCTCTTGCGTCTCTCCCATCACTTTATAATTTTGTTTACTAATCTCAAAAGTTTCTTGTTTTAATTTTTGGATTTCTTCTTCAGTTAATACTGGCGTATTTTCGTCTGACAATGCCGCAGCGTTCATCTCCTTCTCTGGTGCTTGAGGTTCGATGTTATGCGCCTTAACCTCCTTTTTAGCGGTTAAGTTACTGGCTAAATTGACCTGCGAATTAACTAGCGGTGAATTAATCTTCACTGTTTCAGTCCTTGATAGTGGTAAATGCCTAATTTAGAAAACATTAACATTTGTGCTGATTTTCTCAAGGAGAAAAGAAAACAACATTTGTAACCGCTTTTAAAAGACTAAAATACTGTATAAGACATGCTGGCATAGAGAAAGTTAACTCTATGCCACTTTAATGAGGAAGTTAAGGTATAGGTCAGCAATGATATTTTCACTACACAAACCAGATTTTGGTGACAAAAAACTGCCTTACTCTTTTCAATATTAACGACTAGACAATTAAGAAATTAATTCTTCGTAATTCGTCATCATTGGGCGAACTTCTATATCCCATTGCTGACACATCTATTTCGCTTTGGTTAGCATTTACTGCAAGACTCTTTACGCCTTCTTGAGGATCTTTAATACTCAATATTTCCAAAGTACCGAGTACGTTACCGCTATCTCCGCCAATAAAATCAATATCTAACTCACCATGGTGGCCTGTTTTAGCGACCACCTGAAAGACGCCATGTTCACCTCGAGGGATGACTTTACCATCAATTGAACTGCCATCACCCTCAACCCAAGAGTCTCGAGTGACTTTCGTAGTAATTGATTGATTTGTTCTATTCTTAATTGTTACATTCGCTGGACTGGACATAAACAAACTCCTTCTTTCGAACTTGTGCTTGAAGGCCTTCCCTCAAGCTGCGCACAAAGTATAGAAACGAAAAATGAGTAAGGACATTACAGCGCATTACAAAAAATACTGATGGGTTTTGCCATATTTTTACTCAGTGATAAACGTATGACAAATGATTGAAACAACTTACTGGCGTCTGAAAATAACCCAGTGTTGGCGTCCATGTACTCGAGCAACAGTTGGCAAGCAAACGTAATGTGATTCATCCATGGCAAACTTTTAACTCCACAACTGGCCGACACCCAGCGATCAGATGAAGGGTTATATGTAGTCTTAACTCTTACCCAATTTACTTGTTGCGCCTCTTGGGCATCAACTTCAATAATGGGGTACGTTTCTCCTGGAGTTGATTCAAGTGAACCGGAGTTGGTTCCTTTACGCTTAGACTGGTACATATCACATGACTGGCTTGCGATAAAACTCCCTTTTGCAGGGGTAGCAGCGGCAGTAAGGCCACACAAATTAGCTAACTATACATTTTTAAACAAATTAATTTTGAGTAATTCAATAATACTTGAGTCTACAAGGGAGCATTAACAACCAACATAAAGGATTTTGCTTTGCTTATAACAAACTTACAATCATCATTTAAATTCGCTCATTTAGCGTTATTACCCTTACTATTAAGCGCGTGTGGTTCGGATATAACTCAAACTTCGCCCTTAATTGATGAAACTGAGCTCCCTAAAGAAGTAGGTATTGCACAAGATGGTGCATTAAAACAGCATTTAGAAAGTATTCGACAGGCATATAATGTACCTGCAATTACGGCTATGACAGTAAAAGATGGCTTAGTGTACGAAATTGCCAGCACAGGCTATCGTGATATACAAAGCCTTGAGCCTGTAAGCGATAATGATCGTTGGGAGATCGGCTCTGTCGCAAAATCTATGACCGCTTTGCTCGCCGCTCGTTTAGTTGAACAAGGCCTCATTACTTTTGACACTACCGTCATAGATATATTTCCTGAACTTAAAGGCCAAATTCGACCAGAACATGAGACCATTACTTTACAGCATCTGTTGAGCATGACATCCGGATTAAAAAAGGACATAGATGTAAAAGATCAGCAGTGGTACGACAATACCAAGCCTTTAACCGAATTAAGATATGAGCTAACAAAAGAGGTGCTTAATACCGCTGCAGTGAAAACCCGAAGCGAGTTTTGGTATAGTAATGTTGGTTATGTGATAGCAGGACATATGTTAGAGCGAGTCAGCAATCAGACTTGGGAGTGGCTTATTGGCGCAGAAGTCTTTGGGCAATTAGGCATCACTAATTATGGTTTTGGTGAACCGAGCTTTGAGAGCGCGAAGCAGCCTAAAGGGCATATTTACGAAAATGGTCACTGGCATGGGGTAACTGAAGAAAAAAAAGTTGCTCCAAAAGTATATGGTCCTGCCGGTACGGTGAATATCAGTTTACCTGAGCTTGCTGTTTATTTTTCTTCGGTATTAGAGGGAATGCAGGGAGGTGACAATATTGTGAGTAAAGAGAGTTACAAAATGTTGCTCTCGCCTTATAGTAAAATTCAAGACAGCCATTCTGAGTATGCGATGGGCTGGTATGTCAAGTCAGATAAAACGGCTTTTGGTCATGACGGCTTTACGGGCGCATTTTCGGTCAGTAGCCTGCTTTATCCTAGTCAAAATAACGCTTATTTTGCGGCAGTAAATGGCGATACAGATAACGCAACCAAAGCACTCTCGCAAGCGTTAGAAGTACTGATGAAAAGAAACTCTATAGAATAGTCAATTTGATAGCGTAGGCAAATGAAGCATCGACGTTATATTCTATTAGGGCCTGAAACCCATCGCGCTTGGTATTCGACGCTGATACCACACCTTAAGGCAGAGGGTCAATCTTGTAGTAACTATTAGGGTCAGATCTTGCTTATTGCCTTCATGTTCTTTTCTAAACGAACAACTGCCGTGAATAAGGTTGGGTATGCGCGAGTTTCGACCACAGATCCGTCTTTAGGTTTACAAGTAGCCAAACTTGAGGAAGCGGATTGCGACAAAGTATTTATTAATATGACTTACTTTGTTGATTTGTAGGTCGAATAAATCGTGCAACGCCGCCATCCGACAAACCTTTTGCACAGCAGTTACACTTTTTTCATAACTCAGTTGAAAAGCGCCTACGACTTTTCCAACCTACGGGAACGCGCTAATAAAGTGTTGTTGATCTAACGAACGAAGAATAAGTGTTTTATTTGATTTAGTTTTTAAATTTAGAAAGATAGGAATTAGTATGTTTTAGTATACTTTTGAGTACTATTAATAAGACTTACACTTCAAACAACAAATATTGGAGTTTGTAGTAACTTACAAATTTATAGTGGAAAGTGTACTAAATATACAATAAATATCTAAAACAATAAGATATGGTGGTAAAAAATTAGTAACCCAAAAAGAAAAGTCAAAAACATAACGATTCATTTGTATTGATCAACTTGACGCGCTTCGTGCCACTACAAACGACTTCAAGACATGAATCTGAAATCCTGCTGGGTGGCGCCTTCGCTTAACCTACCTTTGATGTAGGTCGGCATAACGCGCGCAGCGCCGCCATCCGACAGAAATTATGAATTTGCTCAGAAACAATGTGACTTACCGCGTTACCCTAAACACTCTTTATAGCTTTAGTCATTTCTAAAATTTCAGGGCCATGCAAACCCAGAGTATTACGATTAAGGTTAGCAGCCTTCATGTTTTCAATATGCCTAAGCCAAGTCTTATGGTGACGCTCATTTCTTTTTATAACACTAATTCTAGATTCTTTTGTTTTAATTTTCGTCCAGTTATCATGCTCAGAGTCGATATAGCGATGATAAAGGTAAGAAACGAGAAAAGTAGCACCGATAGTTGTAAGCTGCTCCCCCCCTTCAAACGGAAAAGTATGTCTATGAAATTTAGTCACCATCACTTTCTCCAACTCAAGAGCTTCAATTATTATTTATCCACGCTATCCATAATTCTTTTAAGTAGCTTTTCTTGCTTTCCTTCCAACACATCAATAAGCTGCTTCGAGAGTTCAGTTATATTTTTTATCATCTTTTTATCTGCTCCATAAGCTTTCCAATGAACTGGCAAAACAAATGGTTCAAATCTACTTTTACCATCCACATCTTCTACGTAAAGGACATAGCCATTTTCAAATGGGTCATCACCACTATGAGCCGCAAGGTTATGCCTCATTCTTCGTAACTCATCATGAACAACAATGTATTGCTTAGGTACAAGCTTCCTATTTAACTGAACTCCATGTCGCCCTTTTGTATCGGCGAAACACTTCCAGTAAGTCGTGAGCATTGACACAAATAAACTGTGCAGGATTGGTTTATTTTCAGGTGGTTGAACCTTTCTATCAAGCAAAGTCATAGCAATGTTTCCCCAACTCAACACACTTGCCAAATCAGCAATGATCAACTTATGGCCAATATAGCTTTGAGATAATCTATCACCTAGGACTCGGGTTTTAAGGAGTTTTCTACGGTACGTCACTTTGTGAACTAACTGCCCTTTATCAGAATCAAAGAAAGCTTTAACCTCAAAACCTCCAATTTTTTCGTAGTACACTGAAACTCTCCTTTGGTGCTTACAAATTACTCCCATAGCCCGTGCGATTATTAGTTTCCGGCACTTGCTAAAACCTGCTTATATTCGTCAAACATTTCTTTGAAATTAAATGCCGATTCAGGATGGCTCAGCATGTACACCTCATTAAGCCCTGACTTTGAGCTAAGGTGAAGTTCTCCATACTGAACAACAGGAATTTGATAGTTGTCTGTATAACGTTTATCTCTGCTGCCATCTTTATTTGCCATTGCCCAAGTATGATCAACCACTTCAGCATCACTAGGTACGGATTCACTTTCTATAAAATTTGTCAGAGTAAATTCTACATCAACGTCAAGTAAATCAATCAGAGCGAAGTCATCGCCGCTATCGACAAAGAGAAACTGAGGAAAAATATGCAAATCACCACCGTTAGCATTTTCTAAATGAAGTGCCTTGTAGTCACATTGTATTTTGCTGTTGCTTGTTCTCTTTAAACTGATCTCTTTGCGCTCAATGACATTGTTTGCAACCGTTCTTTCTGCAACACGATCTATCGACTGCGATGTTGTAATATCCCATACTTTCTTTATCTTAAGAACCTCTGAGAACCTATCATCAAGAGTACCAAAAGCGGCTTCAAGCTGGTCAGTCAGCTCAACTTCAAGCCCCAACGTGTGATTTTCATAATCTTGTTCTTTTTTCCTTAGAACCTCGCTAGTTTTTGCTATAGCTTGTTTTTTTGATTCGATCTTACTTTGAAAAAAAAGTTTTAGAGGAAACCAATTAATCCACGAAAGCTCCGACTCCTGTTTTTTAAGCTGTTCGTTTGTGGCTTTGATTTCACTTTCGAGTTTACTCTTTCTACCCTCAATTTCAGTGAGAGTAGATTTGAGCTCATTCAAACTCTGTGATGACAACCTTCCTACTGCTTTGCTTTTGAAGTAAATCTTATCGAAATTATTCATACCTTTCCTATGAAATTACCTTGATGCTCACGCTAGCACTTTAGCTGTTACTAGTTCATTATTCGCGATTCCAATCTCCTTAGCACTGGCGACCCCGAAACAAAAGATTAGGTTCTCGACTTTTACTAAATTAAAAACTCGTAAATAGTTGCTAAACCTGTTGTTTCGCTATCTATTTTGAAGCCTGTTCACTACCCATCTATAACTGCATGGTTTTAGCTCAACTAAATCAGCCTCACGTCTTTCTGCATTAAGCGTATCAAGCTGTTCTAGAAACTGGTCATACACCTTTTGATACCTCACTACCGTATGGATGCGCAGGTATTCGTTGATCACATCATCAATTAGGTCATGTACTTCTTGAGGTAGTTGCTTGGTTCGATTGCCTTTGGCTTTATGCCTTGGCATCAATGCGTTTTTATCCCAGCCGCTTTCCACAAAGGTTTTGTTCCAATAAGCTAGCGTGCGCCATGACGGTGGGCCACTGTCGTTTATTTCAACCGCCTTTTGAGCAATAAACGGGGCTAACCACTTTTGTGTATACGCTGGAACGCTTTGCTCAATTGCGCCTTGCACATACTTATAACGTCGCTCCATTTCTTTTTTGGATGTAAGGTCTTCAACAGACTCCGATTTAGGCTTTTTAACGTTACTGAGTGGTTTAAAGGTTAACTTGGTTGGTAGCTCACGCCGCGCGATGGTTCTGAGCTGGCCGTTTGACACAAGTTGTTCAAGCTTTGGCTTTTCAAAATTGAACCGCCCACCGCTTTCAATATCCGTCAACACCACATCGGTACCCGCAACGCTTTCAACCGCAAAGTAAGAGCATGAATGCTCCGATAAGCGTTTAACTAAAATCAGGTCGGGGTTTTGCAAGTCCATTGTGGTGGCATTTCCTAAAACGACGGCAAAGCATAAGTTCAAATAGCGTATACCCTAGTTGAACATCACCAATACCAATTAAAAGTGTTCATTTAGGGTGGTTTAAGGCGTTAGTACGCACTATATTTATTTAGTCTAGATGCTAAATGAACAATTGCCATGAGTAAGATTGGATATGCGCGAGTTTCGACCACAGATCAGTCTTTAGATTTACAAGTAGTCAAACTTGAGGAAGCTGGTTGTGACAAGGTATTTACCGATATGGCATCAGCATCGAATACCAAACGCGATGGGTTTCAAGCTCTACTTAGCTACCTTCGTGCTGGTGACACGTTAATCGTGACTCGAGTCGACCGCATCGCTCGTTCCGTACTCGACTTACAAACCTTAGTGAAACACCTAAAATCCAACGATATTCAGCTACAAGCGCTTGAGCAACCCATCTCAACCGAATCAGCCTCGGGCAAAGCCTTTTTAGATATGCTTGCCGTGTTCGCAGAGTTTGAACTCAATATCAGAAAAGAGCGACAGCTCGAGGGCATTGCAGCCGCTAAAAAAGCGGGTAAATACAAAGGCCGCAAGCCAATATCTAACCAAATAAGGTCAAAAGCTCAACAACTATATAAGCTGGAACATTCTATTTCTTCTATTTCGAGACAATTAAGTTTATCAAGAACAACAATATACAAACTCGTTAAGAAGAATATTGGTTAAACATATCAGCATACTCTCAAGTTAGTGTTACAGATTCCCTTCTACGGATGTACTAAATTTTATGTATCTACAAATTTGATCAAAAATTAAAAAACCCATCAGTGACTCTTTCATGCCAATCAAGTCTTCAGCAATTGCTCCGTGGGATATAGAGTTCCTACTTACAGGGTTTAGGTCGCTATGGGGATCAAAGTCCTGAAAGAATATACTTTTCAAAAAGCTGCAAAATTGTTCTGGGAAGTACAGGGAAACCGAGTATGATTTTTCAGTAATATGTGTCGCAATATGCTCAGATATAGCCGTCTGCCGCCTTCCTCCTTTAACTGTATTATGCATCAAAAAGTCGTCTCTCAACACCGACTCCAGCCTCGGATACATTAAATGAACAGCCGAATCGTAATCACCGCTTAGGTGAAAATCCAGAGCTCTCTCAACTCTACCTTGGTGTTTGTTTAATGAGTGCGCAGATTTTGAAAAAAGACTTGTTAACCACCTTGTGCTATCAGCACAAAAATCTGTATTTATCTCAGTAAGGAGTTTTGAATAATCCCAACTTAATAGGATATGCTGAATTAAAAGCTGTTGGTTTTGATAGTTTGTGTAAGCAAATGGAAACCAACCAGAGCTTATTACTAAATTCCACTGTTCTTCAGTAATATCGTAGACTTCATAAAACAATGCCCTGCTATATCCATAACTCAAAAAATGATTAACAGAATAATCTATGTCCCTTTTGACGTCTTTATCACTTAACAACGGACCATAGTCGTAATAGAAAATCCGATCCCAATCCTGACTCAATAATACTAGATAAGCAGAATCCTTAGGAAAGGAAACACCTTCAACTGACAACTCCTGAACATGAAGAATATCGTTGATCCTAACAGCCTCACCTTTAGTGAAACCCTCATGCTTATTAACCGCAATTCGAGCTAGGATTTCAACTTCATTAACATAAACCGTTGCTTCTAAATCTTCATTGATAATAACTACAACAGTTTTAATCATAAAAGGATCGTATTGCTCAGGAAGTTTGCTCAAAATACTGTTTAGCGCTTTGATCTTACGCAGAAATTCCCTTCCTTCAGATTGGACCGCAATCCCTCTAAACTCGACCCCCCCCATTTCTCCCTGTTTTGCAGGACCTAAAGCGAAACCCACAGGTCTCTCTGTTAGTTTGATTTTATACACTTTAATTTACCTCTTTAAATCAGGAGTCAAGCTTACTACTTATCCATGTTTCACATCCCTTACTTGAAAGCTAAGATGCTGATCGGTTTGGTGTGGTCACAACAACAGCCCTTGCCCATAATTCATCTGCGTTTTCTACTCTGTCATAAATACTCTCTGAACCACCACCAGAGCCATGTGCAATAACCCATTTAGTTGCTAAAGGGCTACTACCAAATAAGGCTCCACCATCCGCATCAGAGCCAGAGACTCCATAAACGTGAGATAAAGCTGGGTGTGCTTCTAAGTTATTTAGTGATTTTACAGGAAGCACAGATACAAGAAGAGTATGACTCCCTCCGCATTCTGAGTGCTCACATTTAAAAGTAACCTTAAAATCGGGTTTCCAATCTTCTATCGCAGCTGGGTTACTCCGCCATTCCCAACCAGCTAAATCAAAGAACGCAGCCCAAATAGCCTCTAAATCCGTGCCAAATTGTATTCCATTATATTTAGAACTCATTAATAACCCCTTATCCAATATCCGCAATTACTTCATATTAAATATCAATTAAGATACATAAAACTACAATGCCTTTATGTCTACGTAACTTAATTAAAATCAATGTATGTATCGTTTTCGTAGCATCAATTATTTTGTTTGATCACCTTCCTCAACCCATTCACGTACCCGCGCTTATAAATCTCATTCCCCTCAGCATCTTTGACTTGCCCTGTGAGCATAACTTCCCAGCCTTGTTTATTGAAAAATGCATCAGAAATTGCGGCTTTAATGGCTTCAACTTCCAGCGGTACCAATTGCCTATTTTCAAGTGTGGTATTAGCTTTATTGCCTTTAGTTCTGTCGATAAATAAGTCGGAGTTGGCTTTCAGCGTATTAAGTTGGTCACGGTATTTGTTACGTTCGGCAATCAGTGAGCCTACAACGGCTCTAATCACAGGGTCGTCTATAGCATCGAGAATATGTTGGTCGTTGCTATTCAATAGCTGTTTTTGGCGTACTGAGAGCGGCTTTTTACACGTTGTGCCAGCATAGGCTGCCCAAGCCTCAATTAATTGCTGAAAATGCTTACCAGTGCGATTACGGATGGTTTGTGTTGATGGGCCGCCTTGCTCTTTAGACAGCCGCCCGATCGTTGCCATAGAAAAGTCGAGAGGCGTTATTTTACTTTGTTGCTCAAGCACAGCATTCAATACCGTTAAAGCATTGGCGGTTCTTGTGGTGGCGCTTGCGCATAGCTCTTGCAGCACTAGGGTTGGATCAACTGGTTTAGCCATTTTTCTTCACTCCTAAAGTGACTGTTGCCATGTTTGCTAATGTTCTGATGCTAATGCCTGTATTACTTTCAATCGCTTGTACACCTTGCTCGAGTAGGCCTGCGTCTTTCAAGTAAGCTTCAGTATCAAGGTAAGTTGAAAGCATTGTCATGGCTTTGCTTTTGTCTGGCTCTTTAGTGGCATTTAGCATGGCATTGACCATCACATTACCAAGCTTAAGCTGCACTTCGTCGTCGAGCTGCATCAGGATTGGTTGGTAGCCCATGCGCATTAGCATGGTGTTTAGCATGTTTGATCTGTGATTAATGGCCGTGGTTTTCTTTAAATCGTCTTTTAAGTCTGCAAATACTTCTGCGTCATCGCAGATTTGGATCAGCTGCCTAAATTCAGATTTCGTGTCTAAAAAGCTAAAAAATGGTGATATGTCTTGTGCCGAGCCAAGCGCAATTACTTTGTCTTTGTGGTCGTGCTCTTCACGGTGTTGCTCAATGCTTAGTACCTTACGGATCACCTGAAAACATGCTACTAAGTCTTTGCAGTATTCATCGGCTTCGGATTTTTGTCGCTCAATACGCCTGTCTATGCTGTTTAGTTGGTCGCGCTTGCTAAATGGGGTGCCATTTACTTCACAAAAGTATTCTTCATCCAACAAACTAGATTGCTCGCCCTCGAGTTCCGCAGCAATTTTAGCCGCTTCTGTGGCGTGATAACTTAGGTTGTTAAAGTGAGCCGTAAGCGATTGAATATAGCGAATGCTGGTAATAAACCAGCGGCAGCGAATACAGTTCTCAATGCCATGGGGTACTGGCGCGTGTAAATCGGCTTGGTTCCGATTCGCTTTTTTTAGTTTATCACCGCCATTCCAGCACCCTGCAATAGAGGCATGTTCAACCAAGGGTGAGGTGTTGCCACCTGCTAAACAAATGCCTATCGACTTTTCTTGCCACCCAGCTGGGTTACGCACTCTCAATGCAGTTTGTAGCGATTCAATATCTTTAAACGCTGCTTGCAAGCCGATTTCTTCAATGGATTTATTGGCCAAGAATGATTGCAAGCTATCGTCTTCTTTGTCGATTATTTTGCCTTCGGCCTCGCGCATTTTCTTGGCCATCATCACAGGCGTGAGTTTGGTGTAGTGCAAAGTCATGATCAAACGACTGTGGCCAACCAACAACTTTGACAATATCGGTGTGGGTATTTCCCCCTCAATGGCGTAGCAAGTGATCAAAGAAACGCGTAATGCATGCAAAGGAAATAGCGGCCTTCTGGCATTTTTAGGGTCAACAAAATGCACTTTGGCACCATCTCTTAGGGTGTGCTCCTTTTGCGCCACATCTTGCTCGAGTTGGGCAAGTAAAGCCACCCAAAGTGCGTTAACATAACCATCTGTAATTGGCATGCGCCGTTCACGCTTACGATGCGCAGCTGCATTGCGAAATAAAAAGCAAATATCACCAATTTCACTACGCTGAATTTTGGTTTTGGTGCTGCCAAAGTGTTTGTAATCTAAGTCATAAATAGAGGTGGGTTTGCTGATTGGGTTGTACTTTTCTTGCCAGTTTCTTAGCTTTTCTAACCAATACAACACCTCTTCGTGTTGCCACGGAATCACGTATCCCCGAGTTATTTCATCTTTGTTTCTATCGGCGGTTTTATTGGTGTTTATGTACATCCCCGTCATCACATCACCAATATCTGGCGTAATAATGCGGTGGAATACCCCTTTTTGCCATGGACGCTTATCGCTACCTTCAGAAAAATGATGTTGCTCATTCATTTGCCACTCGCCATTGCTGTAACGCCATGTATCAGCCTCGCCTGAGTCCAGCATTCGCACCTGAAAGGTTCGCAAAGGTAGCTGCAATTTAAGATACAAAGCCATGGCACGAACAGGTGACCAAATTAAGTAAATGCTGTCACCCTTTTCTAAGGTTCTAAGTGCGCCATCGATTCTTATTTGCCGCTGTTTATCTAGTGTGTGTTTTTGCCAAACACAATCGGGGTCTGCTTTGTCTATCACCGACTCATCAACCAAAATCCAGTCTTTTAAAAAACGAGCATTGGTGAAGAAAATCTCACTGTAGTCGATGGCCCACTGCCATTGCTTAAAGTGACCCCGGGGCGCGGGGCATAATATGCTGCGCAGTTGCTTAATATAGGCGTAGGGTAAAGCGTTGTAGACCGTTTCCTGCCGTCTTACAGGGTTTTGCTCTTTATCAAAGGGGTTTTGGAATAGCGGTACAGGATCGCCATTATCATCTGGCTCTGAGTAGTAGGTATCAATTATCCAATCAATAAAGCGGCATACATCGTTGTTTTGCCTAACACGGTAGCCTTCGTTCAGCTCAAACGACATAAGAAATTTGTTGTAGTCTTGATCTGCCAGTGTAAAAAGCTCAATGGGGTCGATAATAAATCGCGGTACCAAGTATTCGTCTAAAAAGCGTGAAATAGCTGCGCGTGAGTGGTCAATGCCGTATTGCTTTTGTTCAAGCCAAGCAGAGGCCAACTCCCGCCATGTTTCCCAACCTGAGCCGTTTTTCTTGATAAACCAATTGAACTCATAATCCTGTGTTTTCATGGTTTATATCTCCTTAATTTAGGGTACTTACCGCTAAATAGTCCATCTGGATCAATATCTTCAAAGCCCGATTCCATCACGTTTTGCCAGCTCACGCTGACGTCTTCTTTAAACTCGGCATAGTGTTGACCATCAAGGTTTTTTGACGCTCTTTCACATGCCAACGTCACATCTCTAATACTGGGTTGGGTATATACGGCTTGTGATAACAACGAAGCATGGTGGAGTGCCTTTTTGATCAGCCTTGGATCAATGCCCGCGCTCGACATGCGTCTGCCATAAGCATGACGGTGGGCATGTGGGGTTCGTCCTTCAGGTTTTGACACAACAAGGTTGATACGGGCCATGGCCGCTTTATAACTTTGGTTAAACGCGTTTAGGGTGAGCGATTGACCTTCGTGTGTTTGTGAAAACGACACAAATGCGTAAGGGTGCATTCTTGGCAACGGTAATAGGTAAAGTAAGTATTGCTGCCACAACTTGGTAAATAGCTCACCGTAAAAGGCTGGAAACCAGTGCAGTTGAATGTAGTTTTCGTCATCATCAACCACTTTGGTTTTCCAGCCAACTCGAGCGGTACCCGTCATGCGGTTACGAGGAATTAAGTTAAAGTTCTCAGACAAATACGCTGCGCGTGTTTTTTGTCGTTTGCGGCCAGTCCAATTATTTGGTGCTCTGCCATCTTCAGGATGATATAAGCGTACTATCACACCACTTGGGTTTTCTGGGTCATAAAACACATCATCCACCCAAAGGTGCAAAGCATCACTTTCGCGTACACCGGTGCCATGCATCAGCAGCACAATAAGCTGATCACGCAGTGCCACGCGCTTATCTCTGGCTTTGCCTAAACCTTGAATAAAAAAGGGTTTAAAGAGCTTTTCTGGAAATGAAATGGCATCACCGTCAACCTTTAGCACATCCTTTTTGCCACATACCTTGCGCACGGTTTTAAGCACACTGGGTAAAGGGTTACTTTTGATATGGCCTAAAAAGTTGTACTGATTGCGTTTGTACCACGCCGCATAGTTAAGGCGTTCTTGATGAGAGCTGGCTTGTTCAAATGGATTTAAGCTAGTTGTATTTCTGTTATTGGCGAGCCAATCCGTTAAGCCATTTAGCGCAGATAAAAGTTGATTTACGTTTGCTGTAGAGCGAGGTAACCAATATAAACCCGATGGGTCATTCCCCTCTGGGCTAATGGTACCCAGTGACAAACGCATAACAAATGATTGAAATAACTTGCTGGCGTCTGAAAATAATCCTGTGTTGGCTTCCATGTACTCGAGCAACAGTTGGCAAGCAAACGTAATGCGATTCATCCATGGCAAACTTTTAATATGCGACTGACTTATAACGTAATCAAGTAAGGGGTCGAATACACCATATTCGCTAAGCAACACAGGTACTTCAATCAATAAGCCTGAATTATCTGTTTTTACCTGTGCAAGAACTTTGACTAACACGGTAACTAAACCAATTAGTGCTGATTAGTTTTAGTAGATTAGTATAAGAAGTGCTATTGATCTAATGAACTGAGATCTAGTTTTTTACTTTAAAAAGATAGGAATTAGTATGTTTTAGTATAGTTTTAAGTGCTATTAATAAGACTTACACTACAAACAACAGTATGGAAGTTTGGGTGGCAGTCTTACCAGCCACATCCCGGCACACAAGTCATACGCTGTGGCTGCTTCGTTCCCGACCTGACCAGATTCACGTACTATTGTTGCGAGAGGACCAATAAGACTACCATTGAGGGCCTTGTTTGGCGCGGGAAGAATTATCTCGAAGATTGCAGGGGGATGCAAGGGAAAAGTCAAAAAGCTTGGCTAACTGAGTGATGTTTAAACAGTTTGCCAAGCTTTTGTGGATTTTATGAGGCTGTGTGCTTATTTGTTCAACGCAATTTTGATTTCTTCTAGGCGCTTTTTCACTTTTTTCATGTTTTCAGGGCCCATTCTTAAAAACTGTTTTTGCGCCGAAGAAAGTTGCTCCCATTCTGCATAAGCATATTTATAGGTAACTGAGTCTTTTACCAAAGGCAGTGCGGTGTCTGGAATGGGTGTTGCCAACAACTCGTCGATTGCATCAGTTAACGTGCCGTTGAATGCATCTCCTTCGTAGCCTATTTCTTCGTATGCTTCTTCAAACAATGGTTTGTATTGGTCGTATAATCTAACCACTTGCGCGGTGCTCATGGTGTCGAACATGGCGACATAGGGTGTGTAACGCTCGTAGCTGTTAGGGTCGGTAATAATAATGTCGTCATCAATTACGCTAAAGCCATCTTGCGGCTTCACCACTGGTGCGTGATTTTCTGCCACTTTACCCTTTGCTAGGTTATCTACATAAACCACCGTACGGCGGATCACATCATCGTCTGCCAGCAATTTTACCGCTTGATTAGAAAGATAGTTCGATACCGCTTCTTTAATTTCTGTATCACTTTGTGAAAGCGGTGGTAGTGTTACTTCAGGTTCAACCGGCTCTACTTGCTCTGGCTCGATTTGCTCTCGTTGCGGTGGCAAGGTTACTTCAGGCTCAACCACTTGCTCAGGTGGTGTTTCTCTTGCGGTATTGACCAGTGGCGTTTGGGTTTGTTCAGGCACAACAATATCTTGCTTTACCTTTTGGTTTTCCGTCGATGGAGTGTCTTTTTGTGCTAGCACAAACACAGCCACAATAATCAACGCTAGTACAACTACTGCGGCAAATAACAACTGGCTGTTAGAAGGTCTTTTATTACCTTCTTGATGATTCTCTGACATGGGGACTCCCTCTTCGTCATTGTTGATACGCGTTAATGTAAAACTATCACCAAATACTTGACTAATAACTTAATGCGCGCTGAAACCCTAAAAAAATGCGTTGTGGTGCAAACTCTGGCTACACCTTGTTCAAACATTTGATCTTAATAAAAATACTTGAGCACCGAACTTAAGTTCAGTACATTGAAGTTAAGCTAAATTGCCACTTTATTAAATACAAAATCGCGCCAATTAGCGACTAAATTAAACCGCTAGTTTGTTAAAATTTGTTTGTGCCACCATAGCGCTTTAGTGCTTAAATTTCAAAATAATAGCCTAATATGTTGCGCGGGTTTGTGCACTCAGACAACTTGGGTTTTAGCTAGGTTCAACTAGAATAAATAATACAACCTATAAGCGGCTTAAGGGCAGAGTGGCACTTTACTACTAAAAATAACGCATTTACTGGAGTTATCAACTCTTTGCACCTAAAGCATTACAACATCAACAAAGATAAATAACGCATAAAAAGACCAAATTTAAATTAAGCAAATTTAACAGCAGGATGGCCTCTTTTGAGAAAGCACAGAACGAGTGATAAAAAAATTGCCTTACTACTGACTGGAGGTGGCGCAAGAGCCGCTTATCAAGTTGGGGTATTAAAGGCGCTTGCGCAAAGTATGCCTCGTACTTCTCCCCTCCCCTTTGAGATCATTACTGGTACCTCTGCCGGTGCAATTAACTCGGCGGGGATTGCCTGTTACGCATCTTGCTTTCACCTCGCGGTGAAAAAAGTGGAATATATTTGGAAGAACTTTAGCACCGACATGGTGTACAAAAGCTCGTTTACCGGTGCATACGGCCATTTATTTGCCAATATGATGCGCAGCTTTCAAGCACAATACCTTAATCAGCCACCAGCCAGCTTGTTAAATAACTCGCCGCTTCGAAAGCTGCTGGCTAATGTGCTTGATTTAAATCGCATCGATCACAATCTACACCGCCATTATCTTGATGCAATCGCGATTACGGTTTCGAGCTATTCTACTGGTAAATCAGTGGCGTTTTATCAGGCGAACAATGCTGAACCTTGGCAGCGCTCAAAGCGCGAAGGCGTTCCGGGCACAATTTCGCTCGACTTACTCATGGCAAGTTCGGCTATACCTATGGTGTTTCCAAGCGTGCGCGTTAAGCATCATTACTATGGTGATGGCTCTATCCACCAGCTTTCCCCGCTTAGCCCTGCCATTCATTTAGGTGCGGATAAAATCTTTGTGATCGGTGTTGAGCAGCCTAAACTGCCACAGCCGCTCGGTTATGAGCCGCATTTTCCGGGAATGTCTGTGGTCGCCGGTCACCTGCTAGACAGTGTGTTTAGCGATACCCTAAATTCAGACATCGAACGGCTCGACCGCGTCAACCGCACGGTAAGTTTGCTACCGGCCAGAGAAAAGCACAAAGAGCTTAGGCGAGTAGATCATATGCTCATCAAGCCAACGGTTAATTTTAATGAAGTCGCAGATCATTATTACGAAGATATGCCGTTGGCAATCAAGCTGTTACTCAGAACCATGGGGGTTAAAAAACATTCTCCGTCGAGTTTAACGAGTTACTTGCTGTTTGAGCGTACTTATACACAAAAACTTATTGAGCTTGGATTTGAAGACGGCATGAACCGCTTGGACGAAATGAGAGAGTTTTTGGAACTCAAATAAGATTTACAATAATAAAAATAGGTAGTGAAAAAGATGTATAAACCTACTATAAGTGCACTTCTGCTTATCGCACTTGGGTCAATTTCATTTAGCGCACACAGCCAAACGTTCGACGTTGTTCAAACCATCCAAAATAACACCGCTGGGTTTAGCGGCTTAGATAATCCAAGGCAGCTGCGTTTTAATCGCCAAGGTACGCAGGCCGTTGCAGTAAGTGGCGACGATAACGCAGTGGTTACATTTACGCTTGATGCACATAAGCAGTTAGTCCAAGATCAACTCTTTCAATCGAGCGACGCGCATCCACTTTTACTTACTGGCGCATCCGATGCGGTATTCGTAAATAGCAATCTCATTCTTAACACTAGCTTTTACGATGGTGCATTAAATGTGTTTGCAAAAGATAAAACGGGTAAGTTTAACCTTGTGCAAACCTTTTCTGACGAAGTGTCTTACAAAGTGGTGTTTGATCCAACCAAGAATGCCTCAGCTCATGACACCTTTAGCTTGTTTGCACCTTGGAAAATTAGTTTAAGTGGCGACAAGCGCTATGCATTTATCCCAAGTTTTAAAAGCAATACGGTCACTGCTTTTAGGATCACTCATACAAACAGCGTGACGTGGCTAGGCCCTATTGATAGCGCTGAGCAAACTGATATGGGTGGGCCTGTGGATGTGCTAGTAAGTAAAGAGGCTAACGCGCTTATCGTTGCAGGTTATGAAGGCGATGTCATTACGCTATGGCAACAGACAAAAGGTACTTATACTGTTAAACAGCGCATCGTTAAAAACGACACTAACTTGCTCGCACTCAGTAAACCACAAGCCTTGGTTGCAAGCTCAGATTTCACTGTTTTTTATGTTGCAGCGGCGGGCAGTAACAGCATTTTAGCCTTTGAGCGTCAACAAAATGGTCAATATCAATTGCTCCAGACCATTGATGCAAACCAAGTTGGCAAGCCACTTAACGGTGTCTCCACCTTGTTACTTGCTGCTGATGGCAAAAGGTTGTTCGCAGCGTCTGAGAGTAGCTCTGGTATTGCAGAGTTTAGCGTTACCGCAACGGGCAAGCTCACACATATCGCAACTTTTGATGATTTGACCAATTCCTTAGCCAATATATCGGCCTTGGCTTTTGTGACTGACGCAAATCATTTAGCTGTATCTCTTGCAAAACAAGATACCATCAAAATACTCAAAATAAGGAAGTAGTAACGCATGTGGCCAACTGATAAACCACTGATAGGACACCATGTCACCCTTGAACCATTATCAACAACACATATTAATGCGCTGCAACAGGCAGTAAAAGATGGTGAAGCTTGGAAGCTTTGGTATGCCAATGTCCCCACCCCAGACGATATGGAACGCTATGTTAACACTGCGATAAGCCAAGGATCTGAAGGCAACCTTGCCTATGCGGTAAGGCTAAATAGCAGCAACGAAATCGTGGGAACCACCCGCTATTACAATGTAGATATAGCCAATCGCCGTGCCATGCTAGGCTATACATGGTACAGCGATAAAGTACGTCGAACAGCGGTTAACACGGAGTGTAAGTTTTTGCTGTTACAGCAACTTTTTGAAGATTTTGACGCCATTGCCGTTGAATTTAGAACCCACTTTTTTAATCATGCCTCTCGCAATGCCATTGAGCGGCTTGGCGCCAAACTCGATGGTATCTTGCGCAGCCACCAGATCGGTAGAAACGGCGAGCTAAGAGACACCGTTGTGTATTCAATTATCGCCTCAGAATGGCCCACCGTTAAGCAGCATTTATTGAGCAAGCTCGACAGGTAGTAAAAGCATAAAAGATCGCAGGGTGAACCTGCTCCTACTTTGTGTTGTAGGAGACGCTTTACGCGGCGATCTGTAACAACAAAAACAGCACACAAGATCGCAGGGTAAATCTGCTCCTACTCCGTGTTGTAGGAGACGCTTTACGCGACGAGCAGTAACAACAAAAACAACACACAAGATCGCAGGGTGAACCTGCTCCTATTTTGTGTTGTAGGAGACGCTTTACGCGACGAGCAGTAACAACAAAAACAACACACAAGATCGCAGGGTGAACCTGCTCCTACTCCGTTGTAGGAGGCGCTTTACGCGGCGATCTGTATAGCTTACTGCACGATTTTACTTTTTGCTTGAGCTATCATGCTTTCAAAATAATCATATACTGACGGATCTTCGACTTGCTGTGCTTTCGCAAGTTTCAAGGCGTGATTAAAGCTTTTCAGCGCCTTATTATACGCTTTGTTCTCTATATATCCATGGCCTAGGCTTGCATGGGCATAAGACGAGTCGGGATAACGCGTGACAAATGCATTTAAAGTCGCAAGTGCAGCGTCTAGACGTTTATGGCTGATTTGCGCGTCAGCAAGTGCTCTGTATATAGACTCTGGCACTAACACATCAAACTCATAGCGCTTAGAGAGCTTTAGATAATAATCTTCAATATCAAAGATATGCGCATATTTTCCTGCTTCTTCATTAAGCTCAAAGTAAAAATCGTCAAAAAGTTTCGTTAATCCTTCATAGAGACTTGGGTAAAACGTAGTTTGATGCGTTTCCAATTCTTTGAGGCTAAATTGCCAATTTACTTCTTTTGATCGAAGTGCTTTTAGGTTTGACGCAACTCGCATACCGTTGGTGTAAAAGTCGCCACCTTCCCCTGCGATACTAATATACAGATTGCGACGTAAATCATGAGTTGAGTTGCTGAGTGCTTTAAACTGCTGATCGAGCTCTTCC
Source organism: Pseudoalteromonas sp. OF7H-1 (assembly GCF_022347825.1). Lineage (NCBI taxonomy): Bacteria > Pseudomonadati > Pseudomonadota > Gammaproteobacteria > Alteromonadales > Pseudoalteromonadaceae > Pseudoalteromonas > Pseudoalteromonas sp. OF7H-1. The sequence continues at coordinate 102,356 of NZ_JAKRFX010000009.1, forward strand.
TCACCCCACCAACCTGGCGGGCTAATAAGCAGATAATTAGTAAATATCTCTGGCGTATTTAGAAAAGTGTGTAGTCCGTAGATCCCACCATTGGAATACCCTACTAACGTACGATTAGGTTTGAGTGAATATTGTGACTCAATGAAAGGAAATAACTCTTGAGTTAAGAAGGCTGTAAACTCGGTTGTCTTGCCAAATTGAGGAAACTTCTCTTTAATCCAGCGCTGTCTATCACTTTGAGCCTCACCGTTAATTGGCGGTAAGTAGTCTCTTGTTCTCACCGTGGTTTTCAACCCAACAACGATGGTAGCTGGTATTTTTCCAGTGCTAACCAAAGACTCCACAATGCCCACGGTTTGGGTAAAAAAGAATTCTGCATCGAGTAAGTACAACACTTGATATTGTTTCTTAGGGTCATAATCATTTGGCGTATAAACCATGACCTCCCTATTCTCACTTAATACCTTAGATGCAAAAGTTATTTTAGACCCAATCGTGATGGCTTGTTGTTCTAATGTTTGCCCATACACCTTGCCCAATGCTGCAAGTAGCATTAACAATAGCAAAATAATAAAACGCATGACTTTCCTTTTTAGTTTATTTTTATCAGTGTGTTACATTAGAAAAAAACAGGGCGATAAAACAGCGAAGTTTGCTGATTTTTCGCTGATAATTCGCTGAAAAAAGAATTTTAAAATGGAATTAAAGCAGTTTTTGGTAGCAGAGCACCTTGTGGATGTAAACCGCAATCATATTGTTATCGACCAACAGACTTATGCGCTCCCCCCTAAAGCAATAGCGGTGCTTTGTGAATTGGCAAAACAACCTAGAGAAGTAGTGAGCTTTGAGCAACTACTTAACACCGTTTGGCACGACAGAGTTGTTTCTCCCAATACATTGCAGCGCTGCATTTTCCAAATTCGCCAAGTATTCAAATATGCTGATAGTGAGTTAGAGTTTATAAAAACGCACAGTAAAAAAGGCTATAGTTTAGAGGCATCCGTTACGTCGACAAGCGATAAGCCGAGCGCGCATAAAGCGACTCAAAAATCTCACCCACGCGCTGCAAGATTTGGGGTAGCGGCACTAGCGATAGTTATCACGGCTTATCTCTTTACGGTTATAATTCAACCAAAAACCAACCCCAGAGTACCGATTCAACCTACTTTTACTCCAATGACCACAAGTGACGCATGGGATGCAAATGCCAGCTACTCACCCAATGGACAATGGATTGTTTTTCAGCGCTTTAGCGATAATTGTCATAGTCAGCTTTGGGTCAAAAATCTAGCCTCGCACAAAACCTCTCGTTTAACCGCTCGCCAGGGCGTGTACGGAAAACCAAGTTGGTCACAGGACGCAAAGCAACTAACTTTTACCGAACGGAGTCATTGCAAGGCTCAAGAGACGTCTCCCTTTTGCTGGTCTTTAAACACACTAAATGTCGATACTGCAATCAACTCACCACAAAATCCACATGCCATTATCGCTTGCCAAGAAAAGCCCATATGGCGTGCAAATTGGATGAAAAACGGCGAGATCAGTTACTTATCTCATTTACGCCCTAAGCAAGTAGTTCCCTACCTTTTTGATTTAAATACAAAAAAAAGCCGCACTACCGAGTATTTGCCAAACTTTGAAAACTACACTCTTGACTATCTTGCAGATCAAAATGTTTTCGCAATGGTGAGCATTGATGAGCACAACTCTCATCACCTGAATATTTACAATCCTGATAAGACACTAACGATCACGGCAAAGATAGTACTACCGCACGAATTGTCACCATTACAGCCAATTGAAGTCAGTTATCATCCAAGCGGCGAGTATTTGCTCGCATCGACGACTAATGGACTTTATAAACTGCAAACCAACGGGAGAATGGTTGCACTTGATACTGGGGGCAGAAAGAATCTAACAGAGGCTTCTTTTTCAGCTGATGGAAAACAGATTTTAGCGACACAGATAAATGCCGATACCGATATTTTTACCTTAAGTCTTGCTCAAATACGAAATCACCAAACCGCTGCGACAGCAAAGATAGCCAGAACAACAATAAAGGAGGACAATCCACAGTTTCAACCTCATGGTGATCATATTGCTTTTACATCTACACGTACCGGCTCAAGACAAATATGGCTTTACAATGACCAAGGTGTTTCACAGCTTACCGATTCACGGCACGACAATATCAGCAAACGAATTGTGTGGTCTCCTGCGGGTAATGAGATAGCTGGCACAACACAACAAGGACTCACTATTTGGTCCTTAAATGGTGAGAAAACCCTCATTGCTAATTCGCTTGCCATTGATTCCGTCCTGCAGTGGCTGACGCCGAAAACGTTGTTGGTCACAGCAAGGGAAAATGGAAGCGCGGGGCTTTACATTATAAATAAAGATACCAAAGAAGCCTCACTCATTGTTTCTGAAAATGTAGTTTGGGCCGCGCAAGTAGATAGTGAGCATTTTCTTTATCAAGATATGAGTCAGCGTTTTTGGCTTGTTAACACAAACGCAGCTCCCGTACCGACTGAGGTCCATGAATTACGCGCTCAGTTAGCGCAGCCATTTGCCGTTTATAAAGACGGTATATTGTACGGCGTAAACAACGACAACCAACTATGGTCTTATCATCTCAGTACAAGGATATATCAACGCCTTGCAGAGGTACCCAGTAACAGTCGCTACTTAGCAGATTTTAACGGTGAAACCTTTTTGTTTACTCAAATGCATTTGATGCAAAAGCATATCGTGTCATTTAATACACCTGATGATCGAGGAACATAGATAGAGCAAGATCGCAGGGTGAACCTGCTCCTACTCCGTGCCGTAGAAGACGCTTTACGCGGCGAGCTGTTAAAAAAGCATAGATTTAAGAACCGTTATTACGGCAGGCCATCGAGTAAAAACTGCTCCGCACGTTCAACGCGGCGGGGTTTTCCCTTTAACAGCAAAACATCATTAACGCGTAAAACGGTTTGCTCATCTGGTTGAGCAATTTCTTCGCCGTCGCGTCTTAACGCAGTAATATCAACGCGCTTAACCTTGAGCTCAAGCTCAGCAATTGACTTGTTAACGGCAAATGCATGGTCTGGCAAAGCAATGGCATGCAGATATTCTAACCGCTCGCCAGTAACTTCATGCAGATCACTACTGTCTCCAGCAAAAAAACCATGTAAATACGGATAACGATTTTCTCGCTCTTTACTGACACGACGAAAAATTCTGCGCATTGGCACGCCAGACATGTACAGCACATGAGAAACCAGCATCAAACTTGCTTCTAAAGTTTCTGGCACAACTTCTGCGACGCCCATGGCTTTTAATTGCTCCATGTAGCTGTCATCTTTCATGCGTACCAAGATCTTCACTTCGTGGGTACGCCGACGAATGGCGTCAACAACCACCTGCGTCTGTTCAAAGTCATCAAAGGTAATGATAACCAAGCGCGCTTTATCAATATTTGCTGACTTTAACAGCGTTTTTTGTGCCGCATGACCAAATAGCACGGGCTCACCCGCAATTTGTGCGTCTTGTACAATTTGCGGGTTGCGCTCTACCGCAATATAAGGAATAGCCTCTGGGCGTAAAAATCGTGCGATAGTTTGACCAACACGCGCATAACCAAAAATCACAACATGATTTTTTAAATCAGCCGCGTTATAACCACTCGGCGCTTCGGGTTGCCAGTCTTTTTCTATTCCCAAGATATTGAGAATATGCGCGGTTTTACTAATAAGATATGGCGTTAACGCCATAGACAACACGCCAAGCGTGATCAAGAAGGACACCGCATTTTGATCCAACAACTGATGTTTACTGGCAAGCGCGAGTAACACAAAGCCAAATTCCCCCATCTGCCAGATCAAAATACCAGCGCCCCAAGCATCTTTTTTACGCTCACCCATTAACTGCGCAACGCCAACGATGATCAACACTTTGATCACAAGCACCGCGGCAAGTGCTGCAACAATATAAATAAACTGGTCGAGCACATAAGGAATATTTAGCTGCATACCCACTGTGACAAAAAAGAGTCCCATTAAAATATCTCGAAATGGTCTAATTTCTGCCTCAAGCTGATGCCGATATTGGCTTTCCCCTAACATCATGCCCGCTAAAAATGCGCCGAGCGCCATTGAAAGTCCGAATGCATAAGTGAGCGAGCCCGCGCACAGGGCTACAACCAAAGTAGATAAAACAAAGAGCTCATCTGTTCTTACTAATGCGATTTCGTTAAATATTCTAGGTAGTAACCACTTACCTATTGCCCATAAAACCAGACACACCACCGCACCCTTAGCAAATGCAAAAAGTAGCGCTGATGCCAGCTCTGAATTACTCGCAGAGGAAATAAGCGGAAACGCGATGAGCAGCGGCACAACGGCAATATCTTGGAATAACAACATGCCAATACCGAGCTGACCATGACGTGTGTTGAGCATCCCCAGCTCTTTTAACAGCTTAACCACAACCGCCGTAGAAGAAAGTGCGATGAGGCTCGCAATCACAAATGCTCCCACCCACTCATATTGCATAAAACGCAATACCAACATACCAATTATCGTGGTCACAATGACCTGTAAACTCCCTAAACCGAATACTACGTTTCGCATTGCCATTAATTTTGGCACGGAAAATTCAAGCCCTAAACTGAACAGTAAAAACACGATCCCAAGCTCAGCCATAAAGTGAATTTCTTGGCTGTCACTCATCCATCCAATGCCGTGACTGCCCGCAATTACTCCAGTGAGCAAATAAGCCAGAATAGGCGGCAAGCCAACCCGCTTAAAGGACCAGACTAAAATTACAGCACATAACAGCAAGGCAAAAACCTGCGCGAAGATACTTTGCAATCTGCCTCCTGAGCGAAAAAATTGACGGGGAATGAAGGTGGATTTCTTTTTCTTTCTCTTAAATATAGCAAGCGTTTGTTTTTAAGCCAGTTTAAATTTTTGGCACAAAGTTCGCATATTAATCATGTATTGTTGTATTTAAGGGGAAGAAATATGGAAAATGTCCATATTTTGACACAAAGATTGCCGACCAGAGGCGATTACTTGCCGTTCAATTCTGAACAGTATAGTACGCAAGGCGGTGAACACTACGCGCGATTAGTCGACAAACTTCAGACAACACTCAACATTGAAGAGCTGTTGACTATTTACGCGGAGCATGTGGCAAGAATTTCAAAAATTTCGGGACTCCAGTTCCATTGTAGCCTTGGCGTCTTTCAGATGAAGGACAGCGATAGCCAATTTCCAGCTAGTACGTTTGATCTTGAGCTCGAAAAAGAACACTTAGGCCAGCTGGTGTATTTCAGTGAGTTTCCATTTAGTGAAGCTATCAAGGCAAAATTGTCAAAATTACACGCCTGTTTAATTTACCCAATGCGTAACGCTTTGATGTATAACCGTGTGTTGCAACTAGCAACCAAGGACTCACTAACTGGACTTTACAATCGCAGCCAGTTTGCAGACAACTTAGAAGAAAAGCTTGAACGATGCCGTCGTCAACATCGTAATTTCAGCTTAATGCTTTTAGATTTAGACAACTTTAAGCAGGTGAATGATGTTCATGGCCATAAAGCCGGTGATGAAGTGTTGGTTGAGTTTTCACGTATTTTGCAAACCTCAACGCGCGCAACTGATTCGGTATTTAGATTCGGTGGTGATGAGTTCGCCATCTTAATTGACGACCCTGCGTTTACAACCAACAAAGTTATCGCAGAAAGAATTATGGAAGCCGTAAGAAAGTCGAGTATGTTGGCTAAATACACGGTGACCACAAGCATTGGCTTTACGCTGGCATCGAGCCATGATACTGCCGACAATATATTTGCTCGTTCGGATAGCGGCTTATACCGCGCAAAAGCAGCCGGACGAAACTGCGCTCGCGCAGTATAAAAAAACCACTTCCCCTTTTGCTCAGCGTTATGCGTTAACGCTGAGCATCTTTTCCTAAGTATAGGTATGCCATCAGGGCAAGTGCCGCGCCGTTAAAAAATCCATTTATTACCCATGCCAGCGCAAGGAAATCGGGTAACTCTGAAAACATCACCGCAAGCATTGGCGCAAGTAAGCCAAGAATAAAATACATTCCGCCCTTACCATGCCAATACAGAAGTAAAAACACAATACTGATAATGCCTGATGCCGAAGCAAATATTTGATTCAGCCACACCACTTCACTCGACATAAAGAGTACGATAAACACCACCGCAGTGAACACCACCGCATAAGGCGCTTTTTGCGCTAACTGTTGGCCAATCTTTTTACTTTCAGTCATCTTTTACTACCCAAATAATGCCATTATCCTCTGCGTGCTCGGCACTCACAAACAGTCCGTTCACCGCCACCGGTGTATCATTGTAATAAACAACCGCAATAGAATCACGCTCCCAGCTTGGAATGTACAAATCTTTTAGCCAGTGTTTCAAGGTATTAGAGCCAGGTTTGCCCTGTGGTTTGATTTTATCTTTAAGTCTACCGTAACGAATGCTAACGATTTCGTCCGTGAAGGGTTTGCGGACCCCCTTGCCCGTTTGTAAAGCAACAGGTGTACTTTGCCCGCTGAGTTCGTTGAGGTTAACGGTCTCAATGTCATGCTTTTGGCTATTTTCCGTTACCCAATAAAGTGCATCACGATAACGCCTCACTGCGCCTTGCTTAAAACGAATTTCAAGTTGACTGTCTTGGCGTGATGAAAACGCCTGTTGTACGATTTCATCCAACTGTTTTTGACTCGGCATCTCTATGCCCTGCTTTGATAACCACAGTCTGATGACATTATCTCTTCTTGCAAAAGAGAGCTGTTGTAAAGCCGTGATATTTAGCGCCATCCGACAACGACACTTTTGCAAGTCTTCTTCACTGACCTCATCAATTATGGTTTGTTGGCGCTGTAAAATATCAATACTGCGCAGTGTGTTAGCGACAAAACCATTGAATCGAGAGGTAAGTAACGGGATCACCTGATTGCGTAAAAAGTTACGGTCAAACGCATCGTCGGCGTTGGACTCATCAGTAATATGCTCAAGACCAAACTGCCGTGCAAATGCTTCAATGTCATTGCGACTAACGGCAAGTAACGGACGAATACAATAGCGCCCTGATGCCAGCTGAGTTGTCGCTCTCATCGCTCCAAGCCCGAGTAATCCAGAGCCGCGCTTTAATCTCAGTAAAAAAGTTTCTACTTGGTCATCGGCATGTTGCCCAAGCACGATTGCAAAACCTGCTTTGGCCGCGTCATCTAATGCTTGATAGCGAGCTTCGCGTGCTTGCGCTTCAAGGCTAGTGCGGGTTTTTCGAGTAATCGAAACCTGTTTTGCAACAAAGGGAACATTAAGTGTTTCACAAAGTGATTGGCAAAATTGCTGCCACTGCGTAGCGTGCTGTGACAAGCCATGATTAACATAAACCGCTTGGAGTATAACGTTATGCTTGTTTGCATATTCTCGACAAAGGTGGAGCAACACAACCGAATCCACACCACCAGATAAGGCAATGCACAACCCTTTGGCGTCAAGGCTGGAACTCAATACCTCTAAACTTGACTCTACTTGTTGGTAAACCCGACTATTAATCATGTTTTCTACAATCAATAAAAAAAGCCGCTCGATAGCGGCTTTTTAACTTAAATTAGCATTGATATCAATACGAGCAGAAACCCGTATTAACAATAACCAAATGACATCAGGCGCTTATAACGCTGATCTAACATCTCTTCGGTGCTTAGCGCTTCAAGATCAGCCAAGTCACGTTTAAGCTGCACTTTCAGGTTTTTCGCCATCGCATCATAATTGCGGTGTGCGCCACCTAGCGGCTCTTCAATGATGTTATTGATAAGGTCCAGCTCTTTTACGCGAGAAGCTGATACACCCATTGCTTCTGCTGCAAGTGAAGCTTTGTCTGCACTCTTCCAAAGAATAGAAGCACACCCTTCAGGTGAAATTACAGAATACGTGCTGTATTGCAGCATGTTTACTCTGTCACCTACCCCGATAGCTAATGCGCCACCAGAACCGCCTTCACCGATCACGGTACAAATTGTTGGTACTTTGAGCGCTGCCATCACTTTAAGGTTACGTGCAATCGCTTCACTTTGACCGCGCTCTTCAGCGCCTACGCCCGGATAAGCTCCCGGTGTATCGATAAAGGTGATGATTGGCATCTTAAAGCGTTCAGCCATTTCCATTAGGCGTAATGCTTTACGGTAACCTTCTGGCTTTGGCATACCAAAGTTACGTTTGATTTTTTCAGCGGTATCACGACCTTTTTGCTGACCGATAATCATTACTGGTTTGTCGTCAAGACGCGCAACACCACCAAGAATAGCCGGATCGTTAGCAAAAGTACGGTCGCCCGCAAACTCGTCAAACTCGGTAAAAATGCGTTCAATATAATCGCGAGTATATGGACGAAGCGGATGACGCGCTAATTGAGACACTTGCCAAGCGCCTAAACCGTCGAAAATTTTCTTTGTTTGCTCAACATTTTTGTCTTTTAAGCGGCTGATCTCTTCTTCAAGGCTAAGATCTAAATCGCCAGAGCGGCTAACGTTTTGTAATTCTTTGATCTTTGCTTCCAATTCAGCGATTGGAAGTTCAAATTCAAGATAATTGAGGCTCATGCTCTAAACTACCTGTTTAGTTAAATTCTAATTCTAATTCCTGCGCCGCCAGCAGTGATAAACGAGTTAAAAGCTCATCACTTGGCGTCACACACCATTGTGTTCCTAATGTTAACTCTGCTAATGCATCAGGACGCTGATATTTAATTTTTACCGGACACGTTCCAAATTTATATGGTTCTAGCACTTTTTTGAAATTATCAAAGAAGTTCGCGTCAATTTGAGCCATATTTAGCGTCATTTTTATTGCACTAATACGCTTTTCTCGCGCCTGAGCAATGGTAGAGATTTCTCTTGCGGTCATTGTAATGCCACCAGAGAAGTTATCAAAGCTGACCTGTCCAGATATTACCAAGATTTGGTTAATTTGCAGCATTTCTTGGTACATTTCAAACTGTTCAGGAAATAAGCGTACATCAATTCGGGCACTTTTGTCATCTAAAGTGATAAGTCCCCAACGCGCTCCTTTTTTGTTTATCAAGGTACGAGCATTGATAACCAGTCCCGCCGCGGTTGCTACCGTATCACGATTACCGGGTTGTAAGTCAACTAACTTGCCAGAGGTATAATATTTTAATTCTTTGCGATATTGATTAATTGGGTGGCCTGTTAGATAAAGACCTAAGGTTTCTTTTTCCCCATTTAACCATTCTTTATCGCTAAGCGGCGTAGCTTTGATAAAGGCTTGTTCAACCTCCTCGGGCTCAACCGCAAGCAAACCAAATAAGTCGCTCTGTCCAAGTGATTCGGCTTTGTGATGCTGCTCTGCCGACTTCATGGCATCCTTTAAGCTTGCCAGTAAAGTCGCGCGCCCTGGCTGATCTCTGTCAGGACCAAGCTTATCAAGCGCTCCCGCGTATATTAGCTTTTCAATCACGCGTTTATTTAGACGCTTTAAATCAACTCTGGCACAGAAGTCGAATAAATCTTTAAATTCTCCCCCTTGGGCTCGCGCTTCAAGGATCGCTTCAACAGGGCCTTCACCCACGCCTTTTATCGCCCCTATACCATAGACGATCTCACCTTGACGATTTACAGCAAATTTGTAGACACCGGCATTCACGTCTGGTGGTAGCAGCGTCAACTTCATGTTTTCGCATTCATCTACCAAGGTTACGATTTTGTCAGTGTTATCCATATCCGCTGACATTACCGCCGCCATAAACTCGGCAGGGAAATGGGTCTTCATCCATAGCGTTTGGTACGACACTAACGCGTAGGCTGCGGAGTGTGATTTGTTAAAGCCGTAACCCGCGAACTTTTCTACCAAGTCGAAGATTTTCATGGCAAGTTCGCCTTCGACGCCATTATCTTTGGCACCATCTTCGAACGTTGCACGTTGCTTCGCCATTTCTTCAGGCTTTTTCTTACCCATCGCACGACGAAGCAAGTCAGCGCCACCTAGGCTATAACCGGCAAGCACCTGCGCTATCTGCATTACCTGTTCTTGGTAAAGGATGATCCCGTAGGTCGGTTCTAGTATAGGTTGTAGACTTTCATGCTGGTATTGTGCATCTGGATACGATACTTCTTCACGACCATGCTTACGGTCGATAAAGTTATCTACCATGCCCGATTGCAAAGGACCCGGACGGAATAGCGCAACCAGTGCGATCATGTCTTCGAAACAGTCTGGCTTCAAGCGACGGATCAAGTCTTTCATACCACGAGATTCCAGCTGGAATACCGCAGTTGTTTGTGCGTCTAGTAACACTTTAAAACTTGCAGGGTCATCCAATGGGATCGCAGCGATATCAATCGGCTCACGACTTTCTCTACCAAGGCGTTCGTTCGCCATGTCGAGCGCCCATTGCAAAATGGTTAGCGTTCTTAGACCGAGGAAGTCAAACTTAACCAGACCTGCGGTTTCTACGTCGTTCTTATCAAACTGGGTAACTGGGAACTTACCTTCTTCGTCGCAATACAGTGCTGCAAAGTCGGTAATGGTGGTAGGCGAGATAACAACACCACCGGCGTGTTTACCCGCGTTACGCGTACAGCCTTCAAGAATGCGACATTTATCAATCAGTTCACGAACTTCTTCATCGCTATCGTAAGCTTCAGGCAAGCGAGGTTCAACATCAAACGCTTTGGCAAGTGTCATACCAGGGTCGCCAGGTACAAGCTTGGAGATCCTATCTACGAAGCCATAAGGGTGACCAAGCACACGACCAACGTCTCGAATTACCGCTTTTGCCGCCATCGTACCAAAGGTGATGATCTGAGATACTGCGTCTCGACCATACAGTTTAGCAACGTGGTCAATTACCTCGTCTCGTCTATCCATACAGAAGTCGACGTCAAAGTCAGGCATCGAAACCCGCTCGGGGTTAAGGAATCGTTCGAATAGGAGATCGAATTCAAGTGGGTCAAGATCCGTGATCTTAAGCGCATATGCCACCAAAGAGCCGGCACCGGAACCACGACCTGGACCTACAGGGATGCCGTTATCCTTACTCCACTGAATGAACTCCATTACGATTAAGAAGTAACCTGGGAATCCCATTTGGTTGATAACGTCGAGTTCAACCTGCAGACGGTCGTCATACTCACCACGCTTTTCTTTGCGGTCATTTTCATCAGGGAATAAGAACTGCAAACGTTCTTCTAGACCATCTCGCGATACTTTTACCAAGAAATCTTCAATCGCCAGATCGCCCGTTGGATAATCTGGTAGGAAGTAGGTGCCAAGCTGTACCGTCACGTTACAGCGCTTAGCGATTTCTACGGTGTTTTCTAAAGCTTCTGGAATGTCACTAAAGAGCGCTTGCATTTGCTCTGAAGTCTTTAAATATTGCTCTTTAGAAAAGCGTTTTGGTCGATTTTTGTCTTCTAATGTATAACCGTCGTGAATAGCAACGCGAATTTCGTGGGCATCAAAGTCTTTTTCGTGTAAAAACACCACTTCATTCGTCGCCACAACAGGTATATTACGTGCAGCCGCGACCTCCACAGCACCATGGAGATATTCTTCTTCTTGTGCACGTGCGGTGCGTTGTAGCTCAATATAAAAATGGTCGCTAAAATGCTGCTCGTAAAACGCCAGCGTTTCTTCAATTAGCTTAGGATTGCCTTTTAAGATAGCTTTGCCTAAATCGCCATCTTTCGCGCCAGAGATAAGGATCAGCCCTTCTTTGTATTTTGCAAGCCACTCTTTATCAATTACAGGGCGATGGAATACATGACCACGAAGATAGGCATCGGAGATCAACAAGGTGAGGTTTTTATAGCCTTGATTGTTCTTGGCGAGAACGAGAATTCGGCTTGGTTCATCAGGAAACTGATCTGACTTTAGCCAAAAATCCGCACCAATTATTGGCTTGATCCCTGCCCCGTGTGCGCCACCATAAAAACGCACCAAACCACATAAGTTCATTTGATCGGTGATGGCAAGCGCAGGCATTGCAAGCTCTTCGGCCCTTGCCACAATTGGTTTGGTCTTCGCTAGACCATCCACCATTGAGAAGTCACTGTGTACACGCAAATGGACAAACTGCGGGGCTGGCATGCTTACTCCTTCTCGGCCAAAATTCGTTGCACAGGCTTAAAGCTTGTACGGTGATGTGGAGTAACCCCATGTGCTTCGAGCGCGGCAAAGTGGGCTTTGGTTGGATAACCTTTGTGGCCTGCAAAACCAAACTCAGGATATTCCGCATCGAGTGCTAACATCTCATTGTCTCGGGTGACTTTCGCCAATATGGATGCCGCACTTATCTCGGCAACTAGGCTATCCCCTTTTACAACTGCGGTTGCCGCAACACTTAGCTTAGGTAAACGATTTCCATCAACAAATACATGATCAGGTTGAATTTCCAATCCTTCAACTGCGCGTGTCATCGCCAACATTGTTGCGTGAAGAATATTCAAATCATCAATTTCTGAAACTGACGCTCTCGCAATGCAGTAACATAATGCCTTTTCTTTTATCTCTTCTGCCAATGCAATGCGCTTTTTCTCTGACAGTTTTTTCGAGTCGGTTAACCCTATTATTGGTTTGGTTGGATCTAAAATGACGGCAGCGGTAACAACGTCACCCACCAACGGGCCACGTCCTACCTCGTCAACGCCTGCAATATACTGCACATCAGGACGTTCAATTTGCATCTATTAACTCCATTACAGCCTGAGCCGCTTGTTTGCTGGCATTTAGGCGAATGTTCTCATGTATCTCGTAAAACTTTCTAACAAGCTTACTATTATTGCCTTTTAACATCGGGAAAAGTGCATCAGCGAGTGCGTCAGGATTACACTCTGCCTGTAAAAACTCAGGCACAAGAGGTGCGTCAGCCAATAAATTCGGCAAGGCAAAGTATTTGATGTTAAAGGTAAAAAAGGTATTAAAAATCCAATAACTTTTAGGATTTAGCTTATACCCGACTACCATTGGCTTTTTATATAGCATCGCCTCAAGTGTGGCAGTTCCTGAGGCCAGTAAAACGGTATCCGCAGCTTGCATTGCCAGTGCTGACTGGCCGTCAAGCATAATTGGATTCAATTCCGGCGCGACTTCATTCAAGGCTTCCAAAAACTGTGCTCTGCGCTTTTCGTTTACCAAAGGCACGACTATTTTTAAGTTAGGTATTTTATCGACTAATTTTTTTGCAGTGGCAAGGTAAGTGCGGCTCAATAAGCCAACTTCAGAGCCCCGGCTACCAGGAAGCAGTGCTAAAACCGTATCATCTTGACTTAAGTTCAGCTGTGCACGCGCACCTGCGGTATCCGGCTCAAGTGGAATTTCATCCGCTAGCGTATGACCCACAAATGTACAAGGCACTTCATGTTTATCATAAAAGGCTTTTTCGAACGGCAGCAAAGACAGCACTAGGTTAGTCGCCTCGGCAATCTTATGGATGCGTTTTTGACGCCACGCCCACACACTCGGGCTTACATACTGAATGGTTTTAATTCCTGCCGCTTTCAACGGTTTTTCAACACGCAAATTAAAATCCGGCGCATCGATACCGATGAATACATCGGGTGGATTATCAATAAAGTAATTCACCAACTGCTTTTTAATTTTTAGCAAGCGAGGTAAGCGACCAAGCACTTCGACTAGTCCCATAACAGCGAGTTCATCCATGTCAAACAGGCTTTTACAACCCGCTTGTTGCATTTTAGGACCACCGATCCCGACAAAATTGGCATTGGGGTAATGAAGTTTTAGCGCGTTTATGAGGCCAGCACCGAGTATATCGCCCGATAACTCTCCTGCGACCACGCCAATGGTGATATTTTTTTCGTTAGCCATTGTTATTTTTCAGTATAAAAAAACGCCATACAAAATGTATGGCGTAAGTATAACCTGTATTGCGGTTCAAGTTTAGCGGATCAAACCACGATTAGAAGTCGCAATAAAATCAATCATTTGCTGAACTGCTGCGAACTCAGAAGCATCTTCTTTTAGCGCTTCTAACGCATCTTCTAAACGCAGCCCCTTACGGAACAACGTTTTGTATGCACGTCTTGTTGCCATGATTTCATCAGACTCAAAGCCGCGACGCTTTAAACCTTCAGTATTAATTGCAACGGGTCTCGCTGGCGTGCCAGTCGTTGTAACAAAAGGCGGCACGTCTTGGTTCACACCCGAGTACATACCAATAAAGGCATGTGAACCCACTTTACAAAATTGATGTACACCTGAATTACCCGCAAGGATAACCCAGTCACCAATATGTACATGTCCGGCTACACTTGCATTGTTAGCGAAAATCACATTGCTGCCAATGACTGCGTCGTGTGCCACATGGGTGTAAGCCATAAATAGGTTGTTGCTACCAATTCGAGTGATCCCTTCGTCTTGAATTGTGCCACGATGGATAGTCGCACACTCACGAATAACGTTGTTATCACCAATAATTAGCTTGGTTGGTTCATCCTTGTACTTTTTATCTTGGCAGGCTTCCCCTACTGACGCGAATTGGAAAATGTGATTGCCTGAACCAATCTCAGAAGGGCCTTTGATCACAACATGTGATTCAATCTTACAGTTATCACCAATGACTACGTCATTGCCAATATAACTATAAGGGCCTACAGAAACATTCTCGCCTAGACGCGCGCCTGATTCGATAATTGCGGTAGGATGAATAGCCATTAAAACTCTCTTCTAGCACACATAATTTCAGCTGAACACACAGTTTTGCCTTCTACTTTAGCTTCAGCACTGAATTTCCAGATGTTACGGCGTTCTTTTTCGAACTTAACGTGCAAATGCATCGTGTCACCCGGTAAAACAGGTTGTTTGAAACGTGCATTATCAATCGCCGCAAATAAGTATAGTTCATTCTCGCTGCGATTCTCGACCGTTTTAAAACCAAGTAAACCGGTTGCCTGAGCCATTGCTTCTAGGATCAACACACCTGGGAAAATAGGTTGTTCTGGAAAGTGACCCGTGAAAATAGGCTCATTAATCGTCACGTTTTTAATCGCGTGAAGATATTCGCCAGGCTTAAAATCTACCACTTTGTCTACAAGCAACATTGGGTAGCGGTGCGGAAGAAGTTTTAAAATCTCTTGGATATCAAAGCTGTTTAATTCGTTAGCCAAAATAGCTTCCTTATTCTACATCAGTATCTTTAAGCTGTGCTGTCAGCAGCTCAAGTGCCTTCAGGCGCGACTTAAAGTCAGATAAATTGCGTAAGTGTGCAATAGACTTACGCCACTCTTTATTCGTTTGGTGAGGTAAACCAGAAGAATAGATCCCTGGCTCAGTAATTCCTTTAGTAACCATGCTCATACCAGTAATGACAACCCCATCACAAATTTCGTTGTGACCATTGATTGCTGTCATGCCGCCAATTTGGCAGTACTTGCCGATTTTAACACTGCCCGCCAGTACCGTGCAGCCTGCGATGGCTGTACCGTAACCAACCTCGACGTTATGGGCAATTTGGATCTGGTTATCTAAAATGACGTTGCTATGAATAATGGTGTCTTCTAGCGCACCTCTATCAATAGAAGTACTCGCGCCAACTTCGACACGGTCGCCAATAATTACGGTGCCAACTTGAGGGATTTTAACCCACTCGCCTTTCTCGTTGGCGTAGCCAAAACCATCACTTCCTATTACGGCACCTGACTGGAATAGACATTGTTCGCCTATCTGCACTTCATGATAGACGGTTACGTTTGCCCAGAGTTTAGTCTTTGCGCCTATTTTGGCATGTTTTCCAATGAAACAGCCTGGCCCTATCTCAACATCATCACCAATCACAGCGCCATCTTCAATTACAGCGTTCGCACCCACACTGACGTTTGCACCAAGTGTTGCGGTATCAGAGATAACTGCTGTACGATGAACTCCTGATGCTGCGCTAGGTGTTGAGTCTAGCTTCTGTGCAAGTTTTGCATAGGCTACATAAGGATCTGCGATAATGAGTTTATTACCCGCAAAATAATCCGCGTCTTTTTCACTCAAGATCACGGCCCCCGCAGTCGTGCTTTCAAGCTGACCACGGTATTTGCTGTTGGCTAAAAACGCGATTTGGTCGTCTTTTGCCTGTGCGAGAGTGGCGATATTTCGAATTGATTTATCGCCATCACCTTGCAGCTGAGCACCTAGATACTCAGCAAGTTGAGATAAGGTGTGAAGTTTTGTCATTACTTATTGCTAACCGCTTTTACCACTTCTTCAGAAAGGTCGGCTACTTTATCAGGATTGAAGTAAATTGTCGTATCTTTTACTTTAACTTCGTCAAATTTACCTTTTTTAGCTACAGACTCAATCGCATCTACAATTAGCTTTTGTACTTTAGCAAGCTCTTGGTTTTGACGAACTTTAATTTCTTGCTCTAGTGGACGACCTTTTTCAGCAAGTGTCTTTTGCATGCCTTGGATCTTTTCACGAAGCGCTTCTTTTTGCTCTTCACTCATTGTCGTCGCTTCGCGTTTGAACTTTTCCGCTTCAAAACGAATATCACCTTGAATTTTTTCAAGCTCTTGACGACGCTCAGCAAACTCAGCTTGTAGTGTCTGCTCAATTTTCGCCATTTGTGGAATTTGCTTATACACTTCCTGCATGTCTACGATGCCTACTTTGTGTGCAAATGCGCTACCTGAAGCACCCATCATTAGTGCTGCTGTCATGGCTAGTGTTGATGATTTAATAAATTTTTTCACAATAAAACTCCTTAGAATGTATTACTGATGTTGAAGCTGATCGTCTTCGTATCGTCTTCTTCTTCTTTTTTGAGTGGGTAAGCGAAACTGATCAGCATAGGTCCCATAGGCGAGATCCACTGAATCGATAAACCCGTTGATACTCTAAACCTTGACGGATCAGAGAAATCAGAAAGTAGATTGTATTGATCTTCTGGCAAGTTGCTATAACGGTCTACATCAAACTCAGTATCCCATACGTTTGCCGCATCGACGAAGAAGCTCGTTCTTACCGAACTCGTGTTTTCTTCGTCTAGGAATGGCGTTGGTACGATAAGCTCAAGACCAGCTAGTGCTTTCGCGTTACCACCAATACGACCACCTAGATTTAGCGTATCAAATTGCTGCTCGCCGCCAATACAGCTACCTGGTGTACCATCTGGTTTAGGTGTGCCCGGAATACACTTAGGTGCACGCTGTACCGCTCGAGGTAGAATCGTGTTTCGGTCGAAGCCGCGTAGTTCTTGCTCTGAAATACGGAAGAATTCTTGGAATGGCAATACTTGCTCAAAGCCATTCGTCTCGCCATAACCATTACCATAGCCTAAACCCGCTCTCGCAGAGAAGACCCAACGATGGTCATTACTGATTGGCCAGTAAAAACGTGAATCATAATTAATCTTGAAGAAATTAAGATCTGAGTTTGGCGTGGTAACACTTAAGTTCAAGCTTTGACGAGAACCTGCTGTTGGGAACATACCACGGTTAACAGTTACACGTGACCATCCTGCACTTAACTCATATTTAGTAAAGTCATAATCTGCATTTGGATCGCTTTCGTTTAAGAAGCTCTCACGAAGTACTCGTGTTTGCTCAAAGTTTGAAATTTGCGAAAGGCTTTCTTCAATCCAACGAATACCAAAGTTAACACGGTTAATCGCATTAATTGGGAAACCAAAGTTGGTACCGATACCGTAGCTCGTCGATTTATAATCTACAATCCCAAACTCACTCGCATCAAACTTACTGTAGAAGATACTGCTGCCTTGCGACACGCCATCAGGCGTAAAGTATGGATCGGTATAAGATACACTATAACGCTCCGAACCACGCGAAGTGTTAATATTGAAAGCAACTTGGTTACCAGAGCCTAGAAAGTTTGACTCACTAACACCAATGTTGAACTGAAGGCCCGCATAAGAGCCATAAGCAACACCCGCTTGGAAACTACCAGCAGGCTGTTCTTTTACTTTAAAGTCAACATCAACCTGATCTTCAACACCAGGAATTGGCTTGACTTCAAACTCTACCGATTCCATATATGGCAAACGTTGAATTTGAAGCTTTGAACGCTCTAGGTTTTGGTTAGACAACCACGCACCTTCAAGCTGCGTCATTTCACGACGTAATACCTCGTCTGCTGTATTTTGGTTACCGTTCACCACGATGCGACGTACATATACGCGCTTTCCAGGATCAACAGATAGTGTTAATTGTACTTCTTTGTTTTCATCATCGATTTCTGGAACAGTTCGTACTTCAGCATTGGCGTAACCAAAACGCGCCAAATAACTCTTAATGAAATCTTCCGTTGCCGTCACAACTGAGCCGTTGTAAAGCTCACCTGCGCGAAGCGGCACAATACCTTTAATTAAGTCTTCACGACCTAATAAGTCACCAATGAAATCAAACCCTTTAACGGTATATTTTTCACCTTCGGTGATGTTTGCCGTAACATAAACTGATTCACGTTCTGGGCTTACTGAAACCTGTGTTGAATCGATGTTAAAACGTAAATAACCACGGTCTAGGTAAAAACTGCGGATCTTTTCTAAATCGCCTTCAATGGTTTGTTTTTGATAACGGTCATTAGAGAGGAAGCGCCACCAAGGCAAGTCCTGCTGAGATTCAATTAGGTTAAGAAGTTCTTCGTCCGAGAACAGCTCATTACCAACGAGGTTAATTTGACGTACAGAAGCAGCATCACCCTCTTCAAACTTCAGCATCAGCTTCACACGGTTACGTGGCAATTCAACAATGCTCACCTCAACCTTAGCGTTATATTTACCAATACTGTGGAAGAATTCCGTTAAGCCTTTTTCGATACTATCGAGTACCGTTCTATCTAACGGTTCACCTTGGCGAATATTTTGCTGCTCTAAACTCTCGTTTAGCTGCTCGTCTTTGATGTCTTTGTTACCATCAAATTCGATTGAGCTGATAGTTGGACGTTCTTTAACCTTAAAAATAATCTGATTACCATCACGGAATACCGCAATGTTGTCAAAGTGGCCAGACTTATACAACGCCTTGATTGTGCGTGAAATAGTAAACTGATCGACATTGTCACCAACGTTGATCGGAATATGTGTCAATGCAGCACCCAGTGCAACGCGCTGCAGCCCTTCTACTTTTAAATCTTCTACGATAAAGGAGTTTTGCCCTAAGGCAGCAAAACTAGCGCCCAGTAAACTGGTTACTGCAATGTGTTTTTTTATAGGCATTTTATTATCTTTATCCTTTACAACAATTTTGGCGCGATACGCTAAGGCCCATTACATCACAACATTCAAACGTTACAGCTTTTGTATTATGTTATCCGTTGTATGCTTGAACAAAAATGCAAACATTTAAACTGCATATAATGTGCGCTTTTTAGCACCGCACGGCTTAAAGCCGAGAAACATCATTAAATAGTGCAAAAAACGTTAAGGCAAGAAGAAGCGCTGCTCCAATCTTAAACCCAAACTCTTGTGTCTTTTCAGAGACTGGTTTTCTGCGAATTAGTTCAATTAAGTAATACATTAAATGCCCACCATCTAGGACAGGGAGCGGTAATAAGTTAAAAACTCCTAAATTCACGCTGATAAGCGCTAAGAAGCCTAAAAATGCAACTAACCCGTAACTAACACTATTTCCGGCACTAACCGCGATCCCCACAGGCCCGCTTAAGTTTTTTACCGAGACTTGGCCCGTGATTAAGTTGCCGATCATGTCGAAACTTAAGGCAATCAAGTCGTAAGTTTTACGAATGCCAAGCACCATACTATCTAGGATGCCGTATTGTCTAGTTTCAATATAACCATTTGGCCATTTTTCCATCACAGGCACAACGCCCAAATAGCCTTGTACGACACCTTCTGGTGAAGTTTTTGCCTGAGGTGTTATCGTTAGGGTTTGTGGCTGACCATCGCGCAGAATATCAATGCTTATGGCTTGATTTGCAGATTTTTGAACTCGGCCCACCAGCTGTTGCCACGATGCCAATTTGTCACCATTTATCGCAACCAGCGTGTCTTCTACTTGTAAGCCACCTTTGTCGGCAGCTGCACCTTCTTCGATATAACCGAGCTGCAGCGTCAGCGGTGGCCTATAAGGCGTAATGCCGACTGAGGTCAGTGGCGCTTCATCTTGCTTTTCCAGTTTCCAATCGCTCAAACGTAGCGTGCGAATAGCCAAACTACCTTTTTCATCTTGTACTTTGGCAACCAGAGATGGTTCACCTAAATGCGCCATCAATTCAAACGTGACGTCTTGCCATGAGTGTACTAACTCATCATTCAGTGCAATGATGTGGTCACCTGATTGAAATCCAGCATCCGCCGCGATACTGGTTGGTGTCACACCACCAACGACGGGTTTTACGGATTGAACCCCTACCATATACATTGCCGCTAACGCGACAATGGCAAACAAAAAGTTTGCAATGGGGCCTGCAGCTACCACAGCGATACGAGAAAGTACTGGCTTATTATTGAAGGCAAGGTGGCGCTCCTGCTCTGGCACATCATCAACGCGTTCATCGAGCATTTTGACATAGCCGCCAAGTGGAATTGCGGCAATAACGTATTCGGTTTGATGTTTGTCATACCACTTAACTAAAGGCTTACCAAAACCAATAGAAAAACGTAAGACCTTAACGCCGGCTTTTCTGGCAACCCAAAAATGGCCATATTCATGAACGGTAACTAAAATCCCTAAAGCAAGAATAAATGAGCCTAAGTGCCAGAAAAATTCAAACATAGTTACCTCAATGTGGCGATAATTTGCTGCGCTCGGTGGCGGGCCGTTCGGTCTGTTTCCATAATAGACTCAACGGATTCTAATACGCCAAGCTCACTTTGCTCAAGCGTTAAGGCATTGACTCGATAGATATCGCAAAACCCTATCTTATCCTCTAAAAATGCCGCAACAGCGATTTCATTTGAGGCATTCACTGTTGTTGTTGCGGCCTGACCACTACGACATGCGTCAATCGCTAATTTGAGGTTGGGATAACGGTTAAAATCTGGTTTGGTAAAAGTGAAATCGACAATCTGAGAAAAGTCTAATGGCTCTACACCGGCGTCAATTCTTTCAGGATAGGCAAGCCCATATGCAATCGGCGTTCGCATGTCTGGCTGCCCCATTTGTGCCAGCACCGAGCCGTCGCGATACTGCACCATTGAGTGGATCATACTTTGTGGGTGGATCACCACTTCAATATCGTCAGCCGAGCAGTTAAATAACCACTTAGCTTCAATAAACTCTAGCCCTTTATTCATCATGGTTGCAGAGTCGACAGAGATTTTTCTGCCCATAGACCAATTAGGATGCGCAACCGCTTCTTCGACTGTTACTGCAGCTAAGGTAGCCAATGGACGCTGCAAGAAAGGTCCACCAGAACCGGTTAATAAAATCTTACTAACACCGCTGTGACTTAGGTTTGAAGATTGTCCCGTTTGTATAGTCGTTGGTAGGCACTGATAAATGGCATTATGTTCACTGTCGATAGGGAGTAAAGTCGCACCATGCGCTTTTACTTTATCCATAAACAGCTGGCCACTCATTACTAATGACTCTTTGTTCGCCAGCAACACTTTTTTACCCGCTTCGACTGCCGCTAAAGTCGGTAACAACCCTGCTGCACCAACGATTGCGGACATCACGATATCCACATCTACGTGACGAGCCATCTCGGCCATTGCTTCAACGCCATGGAGTACTTCAGTGGTAGTGCCCGTCAAACGTTGAGAAAGTTGCTGAGCTGCGTGCTCAGAGCTCATAACCGCGTATTTAGGCTGATGACGTAAACAAAGCTCAGCCATCTTTTCCGCGTTTTGCCCTGCAACTAAGGCAAATACACGATATTGTTCTTTATTGCGGCTAACGACGTCTAAGGTTGATAGTCCAATAGAGCCTGTCGCTCCCAGTACTACCAAGTTTTGCTCGCTCATAGCACAACCGTCCAAGCGTAGCAAAAAGCAAAAATGGGTGCCGCAGCCGTTAAGCTATCAATGCGATCTAGGATACCGCCGTGACCTGGCAAACAACGGCCTGAATCTTTAAGACCTACTTCGCGCTTAAACATACTTTCAAGCAAATCACCAACGGCAGAAAATAGCGCGATAATAATGGTCATTACAGCGTAAATTGGCCACATATTGAGATCAATTGCGGCGAAGTGACAAAACACTAACACAAAAACAACCGCGGTGATCACGCCACCAACAAGACCTTCAATCGTTTTATTAGGGCTCACTTTAGGCATAAGCTTATGCTTACCTAAATTCTTTCCAGCGAAGTAAGCGCCAATGTCCGCGCTCCACACTATGCCCAATACCACCATGATCAGGACTGAGCCTATGTGCTCGCCATCTTCGTACCCGGCACTACGCATCACGTTTAACGCAAGCCACAGCGGGACTAGCGTCAGTACACCGGCGATGGAGCGCATCATGATCCCTTCATTCCAAGCACGAGCTGCTCGTGGATATTTCACCACCAAGAAAGTAGCGACCAACCACCACGCAAAAGCGAGCGTAAATACATAATTGGCATCAGCGACTAAGCGCCCTTGCTGCCATAAATCCTGTATCGGCCAATGGGTGTTAAGCAATAGAATTAACACCGCCATAACGCCAACGAAAGTAAAACGTTGACGCTTTTGACATAGGCCCGCAAGCGCCGACCACTCCCATGCACCAAGCAAAACGATCAGTGCGGCAATCGTACTAAACATTGCCAACGGTGTATAAAACACCAAAAGTAGAGCCAGAGGTGCAAGCACCGCTGACGTTAGAATACGTTGTTTTAACAAATTTGAACCCTTAACTTGTTGCGTCTTTCTCTGCGAGGAGCTGCTTTATCTGCTCTCCTGTGCATCCGAAGCGTCGCTCTCTAGACACGTAACAAGCAATGGCTTCAGAGAATGCTTGCTCGTCAAAATCAGGCCAAAGCGTGTCGGTAAAATAGAGTTCGGCATACGCAGCTTGCCATAGCAAGAAGTTACTGATGCGGAAGTCGCCTCCCGTTCTGATCAGCAAGTCGAGATTCGCTTGATCGGCCATCGTCATCTGCTCTGTCAAGGCATCTTCGGTTATATCACTTGGTTGCAATTCACCTGCTGCAACTTGTTTTGCGAGGTGTTGTGCTGCCTGTGTAATATCCCAACGTCCACCGTAATTTGCTGCAATGTTTAAGTTAAGCCCTGTATTGTCCTGGGTCAATGTTTGAGCTTCATGAACACGCTTTTGGAGGCTGTCAGGAAAACGAGAAAGATCGCCAATAATGGTTAGCTTTACGTTGTTCTTATGTAATTTTTTAACTTCTTTAGACAGCACATAAATAAATAATTCCATTAACGTGCTGACTTCATCTTCTGGCCTACGCCAGTTTTCACTACTAAAGGCAAATAGCGTCAGAGACTCTATACCTAACTTGGAACAGAATTGTACAGCACTGCGAACCGAATCTACGCCCTTCTTGTGTCCGAAGGCGCGAGGACGCCTGCGAGCTTGAGCCCAACGACCGTTGCCATCCATTATTATCGCAACATGTTTTGGCAATGATTGCTGCGAAATAACCTCTGCTTCTAAAACCATAATTCCAATTTAAGTGAAAAAAAACGCCGCCTAGTATACCCTAGGCGGCGCTTCAAACCTAATAAATTTGTCAGTGTACCTAGCCAAAAAAACGCTAACTGCTCAGAAACAAAGCAGAAATTTCTGCAATACGTAAACAGTGCGTAAATATAAACGCTAGGATAAAGACATTTAGATTTCCATCAACTCTGCTTCTTTCGCGCTTAGTTGAGTATCCATTTCTTTGATGAACTTGTCAGTCAATTTTTGGATATCATCTTCAGCTTGACGTGCTTCGTCTTCAGAAATTTCTTTGTCTTTTAGCAATGATTTAATATCACCATTTGCATCACGGCGAATGTTACGTACTGCAACACGACCACCTTCAACCTCACCACGTACGATCTTGATAAGATCTTTACGACGCTCTTCAGTTAGTGGAGGAAGTGGAACACGGATCACAGTACCTGCTGACATTGGGTTTAAACCTAAGTCAGAAGACATGATTGCTTTTTCTACCGCTTGTGCAAGCGATTTGTCGAATACGCTGATAGCTAGTGTACGAGAGTCTTCCGTCGTTACGTTTGCTACTTGGTTTAGCGGTGTATCTGCACCGTAGTAAGAAACAGAAATACCATCTAGTAGCGCAGGGTGTGCACGACCTGTGCGGATTTTAGAAAGCTGGCTTCCAAGTGCAGCCACACTTTTTTTCATGCGCTCTTGAGCGTCTTTTTTAATATCTTCGATCACAATACTTTCCTAGTCTGTTCTTGTTATGCCAGATTATACTCGCAATTTAGAGATTCGCTACTTAACTGCGAGTTGCTGAAATAGTCGTCAGATTATTCTGCTGCTTGAGAAGAGATAAGGGTACCTTCCTCTTCACCCATGATGACATTTTTCAATGCACCTGGTTTATTCATGTTGAATACGCTGATTGGCATATTGTGGTCACGTGCCAATGTAAATGCAGCTAAATCCATCACTTTCAATTCTTTGTCGATAACTTCGTTGTAAGTTAACGTGCGGTACAGCGTAGCATCTGGGTTTTTCACTGGATCGTCACTAAATACCCCTTCAACCTTAGTGGCTTTAATCACGGTATCCGCTTCAATCTCGATACCGCGCAAACATGCTGCTGAGTCCGTGGTAAAGAATGGGTTGCCCGTACCTGCAGAGAAAATAACAACACGGCCAGATTTTAATAGGCTAATTGCTTCCGCCCAATTGTACGCATCACACACACCATTTAGCGGGATAGCAGACATCAAACGTGCATTTACAAAAGCACGGTGCAGCGCATCACGCATCGCAAGGCCGTTCATGACGGTCGCTAGCATGCCCATGTGGTCGCCCACAACTCGGTTCATGCCCGCTTCTGCAAGTGAACCACCACGTAAGAAGTTACCGCCACCGATAACCAAACCCACTTCTACGTCGAGCTCTACTAACTCTTTGATTTCTTGTGCCATACGATCCAATACTTTTGGATCGATACCAAAGCCTTCATCTCCCATTAAAGCTTCACCACTAAGCTTTAAAAGAACGCGTCTAAAAACAGGTTTTTTATTGATAGTCATAATATCCGGGCCAATTAAAAGTGAGGTAAAAAATAACCGCGCTTATGCTAGACATAAATGCGCGGTTATTTTAGAGAATTTTCAGCAATGACGCAAAGCTAATGTCAGCTTTTACGTCATTAGGCATCACAATAAGTGATTACTGGCCTTTTGCTGCAGCGATTTGTGCTGCAACTTCTGCTGCGAAGTCTTCTTCTTTCTTCTCGATACCTTCACCTACTTCTAGGCGAACGAATGAAGAAACAGATGCATTCTTCTCTTTAAGGTAGTCACCCACTGATTTCTTAGGTTCCATGATGAAAGCTTGACCAGTAAGAGAGATCTCACCAGTGAACTTCTTCATACGACCAACAACCATCTTCTCAGCGATTTCAGCTGGCTTACCTTCGTTCATTGCGATTTCAACTTGAACCGCTTTTTCTTTTTCAACTACTTCAGCAGGTACGTCTTCTGGGTTTAGGTAGTCTGGCTTAGAAGCAGCAACGTGCATTGCAACGTGCTTAAGTGTTTCTTCGTCAGCATCACCAGCTACAACAACACCGATACGCTCGCCGTGACGGTAAGCAACTAGCTTGTCACCTTGGATGTAAGAAACACGACGGATGTTCATGTTCTCACCGATTTTAGCTACTAGTGCAACACGAGTCTCTTCAAACTTAGCTTGTAAGTCTTCGATAGTTAGTTGCTCAGCTACAGCTGCGTCAGCAATTTCGTTAGCAAATGCAAGGAAGCTTGCATCTTTTGCTACGAAGTCAGTTTGACAGTTAACTTCTACTAGTGCAGCAAAACCTTCGCCTTGCTTGATGATGATTGTACCTTCAGCAGCGATGTTGCCTGCTTTTTTAGCAGCTTTAGCAGCACCACTTTTACGCATGTTTTCGATTGCTTGATCGATATCACCGCCAGTTTCTGTCAGTGCTTTTTTACAATCCATCATGCCAGCGCCAGTGCGCTCACGAAGTTCTTTTACTAGGGCAGCAGTTACAGCCATTAGAATATCCTCAAATCTGAATTCAGTTCTTGATAAAACCAACCTTAGGTTGGCTGAATATCAAATCAAGTACAGCTCGCCTCAATTTGATAAAAATCCGTTATCTTTCAAGGTCTGCTTGGCAAACAACGGGATAAGCAGTTAATCGCTTATAAAGAATATCAAGTCTTCATCAATAATTTGATGAAGACTTGATGACAGCTAATACCTAATCAGGTAATTACTCAGCTTCAACGAAGTCGTCGTTTTCTGCTTGAGCAACGATGTTGCTTTCACGACCTTCTGTGATAGCAGTCGCTACTGCACCAGTGTATAGCTGGATTGCACGGATAGCGTCGTCGTTACCTGGGATGATGAAATCAACACCATCTGGGTTTGAGTTAGTATCAACAACAGATACTACTGGGATACCTAGGTTGTTAGCTTCACGGATAGCGATGTGCTCGTGGTCAGCGTCGATAACGAAGATAGCGTCAGGAAGACCGCCCATATCTTTGATACCGCCAAGGCCTTTTTCAAGCTTTTGCATTTCACGAGTAAGCATTAGCGCTTCTTTCTTAGTAAGCTTCTCGAAAGTACCGTCTTGGCTTTGAGTCTCAAGCTCTTTAAGACGCTTGATTGATTGACGAACTGTTTTCCAGTTAGTCAACATACCACCTAACCAACGGTGATTTACGTAGAACTGCTCACTTTGGATAGCCGCTTCTTTAACTGCTTCGCTTGCAGCGCGCTTAGTACCTACGAAAAGGATTTTGCCTTTGTTAGATGCTACGTTCTGTAAGAACTTAAGTGCATCGTTGAACATAGGAACAGTTTTTTCTAGGTTGATGATATGAACGCGGTTACGTGCACCGAAGATGAACGGCTTCATCTTAGGGTTCCAGTAACGTGCTTGGTGACCGAAGTGAACACCAGCTTGAAGCATATCGCGCATTGAAACGTTTGCCATTGTATATTTCCTCTAAAAGTTAGGGTTAGGCCTCCACATATCCCATAGCACCAACACGAAGTTTTTATAACTGCATGCACCCAAGTGTATGTGTCGATATGTGTGTGTGTTAATATTAATAAGTGTGTTGTCTTAACTACAAACATTCAATCTTATCGTGTGAGGAAGAATTATTTGTAAAAAGACGGCGCGCTTTATACCATATATAAAGAATTAACTCAATCTTATGCGTAAAATTTGTGCATAATAAATGTTCATCTAAATTGACTTGGAGTCTAAATGAGTGCTGTGATCAAAACCCCTGAAGAAATCGAAAAAATGCGTGTTGCCGGGCGTTTAGCCGCGGAAGTACTGGAAATGATCGAGCCGTATGTTAAGCCAGGGGTGACCACCGACGAATTAAACACCATTTGTCACAACTACATTGTTGATGAGCAAGGTGCTGTTCCTGCACCGCTAAATTATCACGGCTTTCCGAAGTCTATTTGTACCTCAGTTAACCACGTTATCTGTCACGGTATCCCAAACGATAAACCGCTAAAAGAGGGCGACATTATCAATATCGACATCACTGTGATCAAAGATGGGTATCATGGTGATACGTCAAAAATGTTTTACGTCGGGACACCAACTATCCAAGGTAAGCGCTTAAGCGAAATCACGCAAGAAAGTCTATACCTTGCGATCAAAATGGTAAAACCGGGCGTACGTTTGGGTGATATTGGCGCTGCAATTCAAAAGTATGCAGAAGGATTTAACTACTCTATCGTGCGTGAATATTGTGGTCACGGCATTGGTAAAGAATTCCATGAAGAGCCACAAGTAATGCACTACGGCAAACCGGGCACTGGCGAAGTGCTTAAAGCTGGTATGTGTTTGACTATCGAGCCTATGGTTAACGCGGGTAAGCGCCAATGTAAGCTACTAAAAGATGAGTGGACTGTCGTTACCAAAGACCGTAGTCTTTCGGCTCAGTGGGAACACACGCTGCTTGTCACAGATAATGGCGTTGAGATCTTAACGCTACGCAATGACGAAACGATAGACCGCGTTATTACGCATTCAGCTTAATTGCAAAAAGCATTTATCAAAGCCAGCCAGATTGCTGGCTTTTTATTGCGCAACTCACGCTACAGCGGTTACAACCCCTTTGTGTTTAGATATCAGTTACACGCAATGCTAGTTGCCCAATCCTTGACCCTTCACCTCCCCGTCACTCGCAATTCTTATTTATTTAGTGTAAAACAGGACTCTACTGTTTTTGCGCGCATGACACAGGATCCTAAGTGGCATTACCGAACAAAGTGAAGACGCTTCTTGACGAAGCACAAGAACTTACCGATTACCGTGATTGTCTTGCTTTTTTCTACAAATGGTTAAGCAATCAATTTGCCAAGCAACCCGTTAGAAATCTAATTAACTCTCGAGCCGAATTTATCGACCGATTGTTGATTAAACTGTTTAATGAAACCGGACTGGCGCACCAACCAGACTTGTCGTTAATCGCCATTGGTGGTTATGGCCGTGGTGAGTTACACCCGTTCTCTGATATCGATTTTTTGGTGCTAACCAAATCCGTTCCCTGTGAAGAAGTGACCAGCTGTTTAGAGCGTTTTGTCACTTATTTATGGGATTTAGGTCTAGATATTGGTCATAGCGTAAGAACCCATGAACAAGTCCTAGAACAAAAACAAAATGACGTTCACTTTGCCACAAGCCTGCTGGAAAGCCGCCTCATTTGTGGTAACCATATTGAGTATGAACACCTCAAACGGCATATCGTTGAAACCCCAATTTGGCAATCTAGTGACTTTTTTATCGCCAAGGTCAATGAGCAGAATATTCGCCATAAAAAATGCCATGGTACCGCCTATAACCTTGAGCCTAATATTAAAGAAAACCCCGGTGGCCTGCGCGACCTGCAAACCATTTTTTGGGTCGCTAAAAAGCACTTCCGCGCTGAAACTTTGGAAGAGTTAATCAATCACGGTTATTTGACCCATGAAGAATATCAAGAGCTGTTAGAGTGCATCGAAAACCTGTGGAACATTCGCTTTGCGCTACATTTGGCCGCGGGTCGCAGTGAGAACCGCTTACTGTTTGACCATCAACCACATGCCGCAGAGCTCCTCGGTTTTGGCTCTGAAGGTAAAGCCTCGGTCGAGCGTATGATGAAACGCTTATTTAGGATCATGAGCCGAGTGCGCGAAATGAACCAGATGCTGCTCTCCTATTTCGAACAAAGTATTCTTCCCGAGCAGTTAGAACAAGAAGCCGTGCCACTCGACAGAAACTTTGAGCGTATTGGCAATAAAATTCGCGTTAAGAATCCCTCTGTCTTTTTCCGTCGAGAGAATTTGTTTGTCCTCTTTGAACATATTGCAGACAACCCTAAAATCAATCAGATCGACCCAAGTACCATACGTACTATGCGCCAAGTCAGACGCCGTTTATTAGGCGATCTGCAAGATTACGCAGGCTGTCGTGACGCTTTTCTAAGGTTATTGAAACACCCTAATGGCATGGGGCGAGCGTTTACTCTGATGCATAAACACGGGATCATCGCCGCCTATTTACCGCAGTGGCGTAATATTTTTGGTCAAATGCAGTTCGATCTGTTTCACGCCTACACGGTAGATGAGCATACCCATAAGCTCATCAATAACATCTACCGCTATTTCGATAAAGAGCATATTAGTGAATTCCCGATTTGTTCTGAGATTGTTGCCCGCATGGACAAACCAGAGCTACTCTACTTAGCAGGGATCTTTCACGATATTGCCAAAGGCCGAGGTGGCGACCATTCCGAGCTTGGTGCCGTTGACGCCATGGCATTTACCAAAATGCACGGCTTTACCGCTTCCGACGCTAAATTAGTAGCTTGGCTGGTGCAAAATCACCTCCTGATGTCTGTTACAGCCCAGCGTAAAGATATTAACGACCCCGATGTTATTGCTGAATTTGCACAAAAAGTGAAAAACGAACGTCAGCTAGATTATCTCTATTGCTTAACGGTTGCCGACATTCGTGCCACCAACGACAACCTTTGGAACGACTGGAAAAATACCCTCTTACGCGAGCTGTATCTGCATACTCAGCGGGCATTGCGCTTGGGTCTTGAAAACCCAATGGATATGCGCGATCAGATCCGTGATAAGAAACGCCAAGCCAAGCAACGGCTGATTAATTTGGGCTACTTCGAAGAGTACATTGACCTTATTTGGTCACGCTTTAAGGCCAATTATTTTACTGCCTTTAGTGAACAGCAGATCTCTTGGCATACTGAACACTTATTACAGTCTGATGATTTAAGTCAGCCAAGCGTGATCGTCTCTGACAAGCCCATGCATGGCGGAACACAAGTATTCGTATACAGTCCTTATGAATCTGCGTTATTCGCCAAACTGGTCAGTGTAATTGGTTCTAAAAAAGCACAGATCCAGCATGCTCAAGTCATGACCACTAAAGATGGCTATGTTGTCTTTAGTTTTGTTATCCTAGAAGTGAATGGCGACCCACTCAGCACCGGCCGTGCAGCAGGGATCAGAAAAGGCTTGGAAACTTTACTAAAAGATCCAAAAAGAAAGATCCGGGTTAAGAAAAACCGCTCACAAAAGTTTAAAGACTTTAATATCAAACCGAAAATTATACTGCGCCCGCACGCACGCGACGATCGCAGCCTAATTGAAATTCAGGCCATTGATATTCCGGGGTTACTGACTAAAATTGCTGAGGTATTTCAGGCCTATTCACTACATATTCATGCCGCGCGCATTACAACCGTCGGCGAACGCGCAGAAGACTTTTTCGTCGTCTCAAACAAAGATTACAAGGCTCTAGATGAAGTACAAAAAGCAGAGCTTCATCGCGCCCTACTCAAAAAATTAAATGCTGAAACAGATTAACGAGGAATTTATGTCTGATTTAAAAACGACTATTGAAACCGCGTGGGAAAACCGCGATACCATTACTCCAACCACGGTATCAGACGAAGTAAAACAAGCGATTGTCAACGCTTTGGAAATGCTAGATTCAGGTGCAGCGCGTGTTGCTGAAAAAATTAGTGGTGAGTGGGTCGTACATCAATGGTTGAAAAAGGCGGTACTCCTATCTTTTAGAATTCGTGACAACCAACCAATGAGCGATGGCGTTAACCAGTTTTACGACAAAGTACCATTAAAATTCTCAGACTATACGCCAGAGCAGTTCCAACAAGGTGGTATGCGCGTAGTACCAAACGCGGTAGCGCGTCAAGGCAGTTTTGTCGGTAAGAACGTGGTACTTATGCCGTCTTACGTTAATATTGGTGCATATGTTGATGAAGGCACTATGGTAGACACTTGGGCAACCGTAGGCTCGTGTGCACAGATAGGTAAAAATGTACACCTATCTGGCGGTGTGGGCATTGGTGGCGTATTAGAGCCATTACAAGCCAATCCAACGATTATTGAAGATAACTGTTTCATCGGCGCACGTTCTGAGATCGTCGAAGGTGTGATTGTTGAAGAGGGCGCGGTTATCTCCATGGGTGTCTATATTTCACAAAGTACTCGTATTTACGACCGTGAAACAGGCGAAACCCATTATGGTCGCGTACCAGCCGGTGCGGTGGTAGTACCAGGATCGCTACCAAGCAAAGATGGCTCTCATAGCCTATACGCAGCAATTATTGTGAAAAAGGTAGATCAGCAAACCCGCGAAAAAGTTGGGATCAATGCACTACTTCGCTCACTAGACGACTAAATATCACGATAGTTTCACAAAGGGAGCTTTCTGCTCCCTTTTTCATCTATTACCAGCGGTAGTCCAGTGACACTAGAATGTTTCTTGGTCTTCCAGGAAAGTACCTTTCACCACTAAATGAAGTGTAATCGGCACGTTCAGCATAATGTTCGTCGGTTAGATTTTTCACTCTCACTGTCAACGCCAAATGCGGATTTACCTGCCACTTTCCTCGTAAACTCAGTAAATCGTGACCGGAATAACGATGAAGATTTTCGGGGTCAGTAAAATACTCTCCTACATGATGCCAAGCTAAAGACCAACTTAGGTTATCCAGTGCTTGCCAGTGTAATTGGGCGTTAATGACGTTCCTTGGTGCTGAATCTAGATCGTTGCCGTTAATATTGATGCCACCAAGAATATTATCTTGTTCATAGGTATGCTTAGCACGCGTTGCGGCGAGATCTAGTTGCCAATGTGCTGAAAATGAATAACTCAGCTCCAACTCCACACCTCGGTGTCTTGAGCGACCATCATTGATATAGAAAAAGTCACTATCTCGGAAGATCAAATTTTCTTTTTCCATGTCATAAATCGCGACCTGATAGCCAAGACTATCTGCACTCCCTTTTAGGCCAAGCTCGATATTGTCCGCCTTTTCTTCCTCTAGCGATGCTTTTACCTGCGCTCGCTGCAATTGGTAAAGCTCAGCAGCTTGTGGTGCGCGATAGCCTTTGGACACGTTAGCATAGGCAATATGCCGCTCAGTGAACGCATAGCTTAGGCCAAATTTTGGTGAAAAATAAGCAAAGCTATCTTTGCCACTGGCTGGGCGACTATAACGGCATCCTCCCATTGCACACACCGAACCATTTTCCTTGGTGCGCCCAGTAGGCAAAAAGTTGCGATAATCGTATTTCATTGACTCAAAACGAGCGCCCAGTTCAACGAACCAGTTACCTTGTTGCCAACTGAGATTTGCAAAAGGCGCGAGTTGCCTTGCATCTACCTCATAGTCGTAGTGTTTTCCTGTGGGAATAGTCGAGCGTAAAAATGCAGAGCCTTCAGTCGGCGTAGGCTGATACTGCAACATCTCGCCTTGGGTATATTCCGCATCCATTCCCCAATCTAGTTGTATTGAGTCACTTAATTCAGTGTGTATAAGCGTTTGCAGCCCCACACCAGTTTGACCATTTTCTTCAAACGGCTTACCCGGCAAGAAATGCTTAACAAATTCCATCTCTTGCCAGCGTACATAAGGTTTTATCAGTACGGTGTTGCTATCATCAACGTGCCCGGTTATCTCTGTCCAAGCTCTAAATGACTCCGCCTTTCTAAATGCTTCAGGGTTTTCGTTTTGCTTTGCCAATTGCTTATTTTTATAGCTATCCACTCCTGTTATATAACCCGCAGTTTGCTGATCTAAGTGGGTGTATGTTATTCCAGATACGACACCAATCTTCTCACCTTCATATTGGTGTTTGACGTTCAACTTTTGTTGCTCAACGCTTTCATCGTCACGATAACCCGAATCTTTTGTAAGGGTTAACGCTGCGCCCAAGCCAAGGGCTTTATCACCAGCTTGTATCCGAGTTCGGCTATAACCATAGGAGCCGATATCTAATGCT
Organism: Pseudoalteromonas sp. OF7H-1; assembly: GCF_022347825.1. Classification (NCBI taxonomy): domain Bacteria; kingdom Pseudomonadati; phylum Pseudomonadota; class Gammaproteobacteria; order Alteromonadales; family Pseudoalteromonadaceae; genus Pseudoalteromonas; species Pseudoalteromonas sp. OF7H-1. The sequence continues at coordinate 135,796 of NZ_JAKRFX010000009.1, forward strand.
ACCCTAGGTGTCTTTTGAATGCGGTTTGAAGTAATCACATTAACCACTCCATGCACCGCATTAGAGCCATACAATACGCTGTTTGGCCCTTTTAGCACTTCTATACGCTCAGCCGCTTCAAAGTGCGATTCAAAGAGTTCATTAATATTACAAAAGCCAGCGGCTCTGAGTGCAATACCATCTTCAGCCATTAAAATGCCGCCACATGCGCCTGCACCAGAGAGCACTTGTGAGCGTAATGCAGGTAGATACTCTTGACCATTACCATGTTGTATATTTGCGCCAGCAACAAGCCTCAACGCCTTTTCGATATGTGTGACGCCTACGTCATCTAATTGAGCTTCTGTGAGCAAAGAGAGGCTCACAGGGCGCTCTCCTGCCGTCTCAGCCAATCTGGATGCCGTAGTAGTGATGATTTCAAATTCGTTGTTCTCTGTCGCTTTGCTAAGTTGTGGTGTAACGGCACAACTTGCAAAGACCAACACCATTTTTTTCATTTTGATACCAATTGTATTAACTCGATTACAAGGCAAAAAGAAAGGGCTACACAGCCCTTTCGTTTTCTTTACCACTAAGCGTTATGCTTGTCTTGCCTCTAACATCAAACGCTTCATATCTCGCACTGCTTTTTCCAGTCCATCAATTGCCGCTCGAGCAACAATGGCATGACCAATGTTCAGTTCGTAGATTTCTGGCATTTGTGCAATCGGTTTAACATTATGGTAATGCAAACCATGGCCGGCGTTGACGATAAGGCCTAGGCCATGAGCATACTTAACGCCTTCACGAATGCGTTCAAGCTCCGCGGTTATTTCGGTGTCGTTCTCAGCATCAGCATAAGCACCGGTGTGGATCTCAATGTAAGGCGCACCGGTTTGCTTTGCAGCATCTAGCTGCTTTTTATCCGCATCGATGAACAAGCTTACTTTGATACCCGCATCAGCTAGACGCTGAGTTGCTGCTGTGATCCTATCTAGATTACCCGCAACATCTAAGCCACCTTCCGTGGTTAATTCTTCGCGCTTTTCTGGCACTAGGCAAACATATTCAGGTTTTACTTCGCAAGCGATGTCGAGCATTTCGTCAGTTACTGCGATTTCTAGATTCATACGTGTTTGGATGGTTTTTGCCATCACGTAAACATCGCGATCTTGAATATGGCGACGATCTTCACGTAGGTGAATAGTAATACCGTCGGCACCTGCGTGCTCAGCTACTGCAGCTGCATGTGCAGGATCTGGATAGCTGGTGCCTCGCGCCTGACGAAGCGTTGCAATATGGTCTACGTTGACGCCGAGTAAAATATCTTTCATCGTTTATCCCTTGATAATATGACGTAGCAAGTGGATTACCCACTTATTACCGCGATACCGATTTATACTTTTGATTAAATTGGTATTATTTCTTTGAAATAAATAGCTCTCTACTTTTCAGCCCTTGCTTACCAACCAGCGGTGCCATTAATTTTCGTGTTAATAGCTTAGCCGCCCTTCTCACGGCAAGGTCTTGGAAATCTTGATTGGCAATGGCCAATAACATACTGCCCGGTATCGTATCAGGTTCACGACCGACTGCAATAAAACCGTACTCAGATACGTACTTATACGCGGCTTTTGGCCGCACTGGATTACCTTCTGCGTCAAACTCCAGTTCCACCCCGAAACCCAGCTCACCTAACAATTGCAATTCAAAGCTGCGTAAGATAGGTTCCACATCTTCATCTTGGGCCAAACGTATTAAATGTAGCTGATAGAGCGAAAAGATCTGCTCTAGCGGTTCGTTGGTTGGCACCACGCGTTGTGTTAGCTCATTGAGATACAAGCCGCAATATAACTGCCGCCCAACGAGTTGGATTTGATTGTCTGTGGGTTCAAAACGATTTACGTATTTAAAATCGTATCTGCCTGCATATTGCAGTAAAAGTAATGAAAATGGCCGCAACTGGGCATTATGTTTGAGGGATTGCTTGCCCTTTACTCGGGCAAGCATTTTGAGTTGTCCAACGCCTTCGACCAGCACGTCAAGCAGTACCTGAGAATCGCTGTAAGGTCTGCGATGTAACAGATAGGCCTGTCGAAAGTCGCTATCCAATCAGTCTTCTCCGTACCCTAAGCTACGAAGAGCGCGTTCGTCGTCTGCCCAGCCAGATTTCACTTTAACCCAGCATTCGAGATAGACTTTATTGTCTAGCATGTTTTCAAGATCTTTACGCGCTTCGCGACCGATCACTTTGAGCTTTTCGCCTTTGTTGCCGATCACCATGCGTTTTTGCGATTCGCGCTCAACAAGGATCAATGCGTTTATCTGCCAAACACCGTTGTCTTGCCACTTAAACTGTTCGATCTCAACCGTCACCGAGTACGGTAGCTCATCGCCCATAAAGCGCATCAGTTTTTCACGCACGATCTCTGCCGCCATAAAACGCATTGAGCGATCGGTAACGTAATCTTCAGGGAAATAGAATTCACACGCAGGTAAACGCTTGTGCACTTCTTCTCTGATCATATCAACGTTCTTACCTTGCTTCGCAGAGATAGGTACGATCCCGATAAAATCACCCTGTTCACTCAACCACTGAATATGTGGCATCAACAAGTCTTTATCTTTTACCTGATCAGTTTTATTCATCACCACCAAGATAGGACGACCGCTGTCTTTAACTTTAGTCAGTACCATTTCGTCATCAGGCGTCCAATGCGTCCCTTCTACGACAAAAATAACCAGTTCAACATCGCCGATTGAGCTTGACGCTGCTCGGTTCATTAAGCGGTTAATTGCACGCTTTTCTTCAATATGAAGTCCTGGCGTATCAACATACACCGCCTGATAGTTACCCTCTGTATGGATCCCCATAATGCGGTGACGAGTGGTTTGTGGCTTACGCGAGGTAATACTTACCTTTTGCTCAACCAATTTATTTAATAGTGTCGATTTACCTACGTTAGGTCTACCGACAATGGCAATCATGCCGCAATGTGTATCAAGCGTCATTCTTTAATATCTTAAGCGCTTTTTCGGCAGCTTTTTGCTCAGCTTTACGTCGCGAGCTGCCTACTGAAATTATACTTTCCATCCCTTCCACTATACATTCGACCGTGAATGTTTGGTTGTGAGCTTGCCCTTTGGTATCTATTACAGTGTAGCCCGGTAAGGGTAATTTTCGAGCTTGTAGATACTCTTGCAGCAGCGTCTTCGGGTCTTTTTGGTTATGACCAGGTGAAATCGCAGTTAAGCGCGATTCGTACCAACTTAGTACCAAATCTCTACACACATCGATGTCAGAGTCTAAGAAAACGGCACCAATAATGGCTTCTACTGCATCTGCGAGCGTTGACTCACGGCGAAACCCGCCGCTCTTCAGCTCACCTGGACCTAGGCGCAGATAATCACCCAGCGCGAATTCCACACCGAATTCCGCCAGCGTTTGACCACGCACTAACGTTGAACGCATGCGGCTTAAATCACCTTCACGCGCTTTTGGAAACTTGTGATACAAAGCATTTGCAATCACAAAGCTTAAAATAGAGTCGCCCAAAAATTCGAGACGCTCGTTGTGCTGGCCTTTGTGACTGCGATGCGTCAAAGCCTGCTCAAGCAGCGCCTTATCAGAGAAGTTGTACCCTATTTTATTATAAAGTTCTTCTACGTTTCTTTTCATTTTTACTGAATACTACCTAGGCGTTCAAAACGAACACCAGTTGGAACCCACCCTGGCAAAATGCTGTCTGGGCCATTATCAAAATCAAAACTTAACCAAATAAATACCGCTCTTCCAACCAAGTTTTCATCAGGTACAAAACCCCACATACGACTATCTTGGCTGTTATTACGGTTATCACCCATCGCAAAATAACTTCCCTCTGGTACTACCCACTCATCGCGGCGAGTACCTGGTTGTTGATAGTAGCGATCTGTTAACTCTAACACTTCAGGATTAATTAAAATATCATGTTCTACGTTTGGCAAATGCTCGGTTAAACGCACTAACTGCATTGGGCCTTGCGTAAACTCATCACGATTTACAATATCTACATCAATCTTGTTATATTCACCACATGTCAACCCGTTAGCTTCGCTCTGCCCGTCTTCACACTTAGGTTTAATGTAAAGCTGACGATTGCGATAAACAATATGGTCGCCCGGTAAACCAACAATACGTTTGATGAAATCAATACGCTCGTCTAGCGGAAACTTGAACACCGCAATATCACCGCGCTCAGGTGTACCCGTCTCAACGATTTTGCTACGCCACACAGGGTCTTTAATCCCGTAAGCATATTTTTCCACAAGAATAAAATCGCCATCCAATAAGGTTGGCATCATTGAGCCTGATGGAATTTGAAACGGTTCAAAAATAAACGAACGGAAAATCGTGATCGCGGCAATCATAGGAAAAATTGATTTCGCGTTTTCAACAATGGCAGGTTCAGGTGCGATTTCCGCAATGATGTCGGCATCCAACTGAGTGTCAGACGCACCTTGCGCAATAGCAAGCCTAGCTTGTCTTTTTGGTGCATACACCAAATGATCGATCAACCAAATAAGGCCTGAACCGACCGTGAGTAGCACCAATAAAATTGAAAAATAACCTGCCATTTGTATTTCCTGTTACTTACCTACTTTCAATATTGCTAAGAATGCGTCTTGTGGCACTTCAACGTTACCAAGTTGCTTCATACGCTTCTTACCTTCTTTTTGCTTTTGCAGTAGCTTTTTCTTACGGCTCACGTCACCACCATAACATTTTGCGATTACGTTTTTACGTAACTGCTTAACTGTACTACGCGCAATGACGTGATTACCAATTGCAGCTTGAATAGCAATATCAAACATTTGGCGAGGGATCAATTCTCTCAGCGCTTCAGCTAACTGACGGCCACGCGTTTGTGAACCATCGCGGTGAACAATTATTGCAAGCGCATCAACGCGGTCGCCATTGATCAGAATATCCACACGCACCATGTCTGATGCTTCAAAACGCTTGAAGTTGTAATCTAGTGATGCAAAACCACGGCTGGTAGACTTCAACTTATCAAAGAAGTCCATGACCACTTCCGACATCGGCAGTTCATAGGTTACCGCAACTTGCTTACCGTGATAGTTCATCTTGGTCTGCATACCACGCTTTTCAACACACAGCGTGATCACGTTTCCTAAATATTCTTGCGGAACGAGAATATTTGCTTCAACGATTGGTTCACGAATTTCAATAATGTCGTTTACTGGCGGTAAATCAGACGGATTATCGATTCTCACCACACCGTGCTTAGTTTCTACTTCATAGATTACCGTCGGAGCTGTGGTAATAAGATCCATGTCGTATTCACGTTCAAGGCGCTCTTGGATGATTTCCATATGGAGCATACCAAGGAAGCCACAACGGAAACCAAAGCCTAGTGCTGTCGAGTTTTCAGGCTCGAAGAATAGCGATGCATCGTTTAGGCTTAGTTTGTTCAGTGCATCGCGGAAATTTTCGTAATCATCTGATGCAATAGGGAACATTCCCGCGTATACCTGAGGTTTTACCTTCTGGAAACCAGGTAAACGTTCAGCCGCAGAATCACGAGCCAAGGTAATGGTATCACCAACTGGTGCACCATGGATGTCTTTGATACCTGCGATAACAAAACCTACTTCACCCGTTTTCAACACCCCAGTATTGGTCTGCTTAGGTGTAAAGATACCAACCTTATCTACTTGGTGAGCCTGCTCTGTAGACATGATCTTGATCTTTTCGCCCGCTCTTAATTCACCGTTTTTAATGCGCACCAATGACACTACGCCTTGGTACGGGTCAAACCATGAATCGATAATCAGTGCCTGTAGTGGCGCATTTGGCTCACCTTCTGGTGGCGGAATATCACGTACGATCACTTCGAGCACTTCATCAATGCCGATCCCCGTTTTCGCACTACAACGAACCGCTTCTAATGCTTCAATACCAACGATATCTTCAATTTCTTCGGCAACGCGAAGTGGATCAGCCTGTGGTAAGTCAATTTTGTTTAGTACCGGAATAACTTCCAAGTCCATCTCAAGCGCGGTGTAACAGTTCGCTAGTGTTTGTGCTTCTACACCTTGACCCGCGTCAACAACCAATAACGCACCTTCACAAGCGGCAAGAGAGCGCGAAACTTCATAAGTGAAGTCAACGTGTCCCGGTGTATCGATAAAGTTTAGCTGGTAGGTTTCACCATCTTTTGCTTGATAGTTAAGCGTTACACTCTGTGCTTTGATGGTAATACCGCGCTCACGTTCGATGTCCATCGAATCCAGTACCTGCTGCTGCATTTCGCGGTCTGTTAAACCTCCACAAACTTGGATTAAGCGGTCTGATAGCGTCGATTTTCCATGGTCAATGTGGGCAATAATAGAAAAGTTACGGATATGCTTCATATACTGGATTCAATACTTCTGTTAGTCACAAATAGAGATTAAGGCCTCGATTTTACATTTTATTTAGTACAATCACCATCTATTTGCGTTATTGGTAGGCTAATTGGGTAAATTTTTATCACTTTTACCTGATGTTTGAGTTTATCCCCTTGGACTCTGGCGAAAAATAAACCGAGTGCTGCACTCGTAAATGCAATAAGTATCTGCAAGGGTTCATTGAGACCAAGTACGAGGGCTGCGATAAACATGCCAGCAAAAGCAAAAAGCAATGGCATCATGTAAACATAAAACGCATGTTTCACTACATTAGAGTCGTCTAATGCCAACTTAATTTTTTGGCCAATTTCGACAGATTCCGTCAAATCTACAGGGAATTGTTTTTTGTGGGTGCCAAAGAGTTTGGCAAATACTTGGGAGCCGCATTTGCCGTTACAGCCTTCACAAGCGGGTTTTGGCTGCGCTTCTAAGTAGACAGTTGCGCCTTTTATGGCGGCAACTGTCAGAGTTTGTTCTATCATAAAGGTCTTTTCACAGACTCAGCGATTGCTTTTGCGGTCATTGCTGGAATATTTCCAACTACGGATACGTCAAACGCACCTGTATTGTGTACGTACACCGTTGTCGCACCTGACGAAAGCGCTCCACTTGGGCGCTGGCCCGGTAAAGGACGTTGTACAAATACCGAAATATCAACAAGGCCGTCGGAAAACAAGTAGTAGTCTGCCAGCTCATTGTTTAAATCTAACTTATGTCTGTCAGATTTTAGCAGCTCAAAGCCCTGAGGTAACCAACCAATTTGCCAATTGTTTTTTGTGCCATTCTCAAGTGTCTTCAACAACCCAGATACGGCTTCAGGAAACTGTTTTTGTGAAAGTTCTAACAATTGCTCGGCCGGAGTTTCAGTCACGCTGATATGGGTAAGCTGAAGCTGCTCTAACAACTCGCCTTGTTGGTTTACGTAAGCGGATTTTAGCAACAGAGATGACTCGGTATCTATCCACAACCAATAGTTGTATTTAGCGTCGTCCTTTGCTTCTAACCTGACAAGCTGAGCAGGTCTGTCAACGATCCGGCCTTTACCACCTAAGACAAAATCATAGCTCTCTTTGAGGCTGTCGATATTTTTGAACAAAACTTCGGGAATAGGACCTGCTATCGAATCTGTTTGGATGGTGTAAGGCTCAGACTTTGGTTCAAAATAAGTCACTTTGTCACCAATGCGGATCATTTCAAGTCCTGCACCATTGAGCAAACTTAAAAGCTCAAATTCAGTCCCATCTTGGTTACCATGAAGCCAACGGTAAGGCTCCATAGATTTTCCTTTCACCACGACAAACGATGCATCAAAGTTTCTATGATGCACCGCTTCGGCCATGTCTTTTAGCAGTTGTTTGGCTGATACGCTTTCATTTGCCCACAGCCAACTAGAGAAAAATACACTTACTACAACTAACAGTGCTCTCATTTATTGCTCTTTTTCCTCTTGCTTTTCAACGGTATTGTTTTCACCAGATTGCTGCAGCGCATACGCCATACGTGACTGTCTTTGGTGCTCTAGCACCAATGCACCAATACGTTGCTGCTGTAACTCTCTAATGCCTTTAGCCGCTGATTCAAGCGCAGGCTCAGTTGATAAGCTCACAGGAGAAACGCCTCCAGCAAAAGGAGTAGATTGCAACTGTAACGTATCGCCCGCAGGTAAAGTCGCGTCAGTGCTTAGCGTATTGACCCCAAGCACAGCAAACAATGACACACTTGCCGCGATAGCCACTTGTGCAAACGGCTTACGCCATGCACTTAGCTCAATCACATTGCTCTTCGGCGTCGTTTCTTTCACTTGCTCAACGACCGGCTCACTATACGTTTGCTCTTGTTCAAGTGCCGCTGCAAAGCTGCTGGTGATATCAATGCAAGGTGTGTCTTGCTTTTGACTACGCATTACATCACCAATCAAGGCATACCGAGCAAACTTTTGTTCGTCTAAACGAACATCAGTTTCAGCGTTGAGTGACAGATCACCGTCAAAAATTTGCGATGTCGTTAAATCTTCTGTCACTTGTTTTTCAGCTTGTGCCATATTAAGACTCACCTATTAATGGGTTCAAATTGTTATCTATCGCTTCCCTTGCGCGAAAAATTCTCGAACGAACTGTACCTACCGGACAATCCATAATGACAGCTATTTCCTCGTAGCTCATGCCTTCGATTTCACGCAAAGTAATTGCGGTTTTTAAGTCATCAGGCAAGCGCTCGATAGTTTTGAAAATCACTGCTTTCACTTCGTCGCTTAACAATAGATTTTCCGGTGAAGCGTTCGATCTTAATTGGTCTGCACCATCATAAAACTCGGCTTCTTCCGCATCTACGTCGTTTGCTGGCGGCTTTCGACCAAGCGCCACCAAATAATTTTTTGAACAGTTAACCGCGATTCTATACAACCAAGTATAAAATGCGCTCTCGCCCCTAAAGTTAGGCAACGCTCGATAAGCTTTAATGAACGTTTCCTGTGCCACATCTGCCACATCGCCTTGATTCGCTACATAACGAGAAATCAGCGCTGCGACTTTATTTTGATACTTGGCAACTAACAGGTTGAATGCGTTTTTATCTCCCTGTTGAACGCGTTTAACTATATCTAGATCTAAATCCTGCTCGCTCATTCGAGCCGGTACTCCTCTTTTTGCTTTTCTAAATCGTATCTAGTTGCCATCATTCACAGCTACTCTGACTTAGTACTGAATAAAAAGTTCTGTTTTTTTGTATTTTTTTTTAAAATAAACGAATTCATCCATCTTTGCGTACTAGTTCTTGGCTGCTTTTTAGCATTATTCCATTAGCAGTCACACAAAATGTTCTAAATGATTCTCATTAAACGGAACAAACTCTCTGCCTTCTATGATAGCAGATGTGGTATAAATAGCAGAATTAAACGCAAAAACAGTAAAGATCTTCGAATATGAAAAATACGACTCACCACAATACTGATGTAGTCATTATTGGTAGTGGCGCTGCTGGACTCTCTCTTGCGCTCTCTTTGGCAAACCACTGTAATGTTACCGTGATAAGCAAAGGGGCGTTAAAAGAAGGCTCTACACTTTATGCTCAAGGTGGCATTGCCGCAGTATTCGATAAGAAAAATGACAGTATTGAATCTCATGTCGAAGACACGCTTGCGGCAGGCGCTGGTTTATGTGACCGCGATGCGGTGCACTATACCGCCTCAAATGCAAAGAATTGCTTGAAGTGGCTGATTGAACAAGGCGTGCCATTTGATATGGAAGTGGATAGCAAAGGGAAAGAGCGCTTTCATTTAACCCGCGAAGGTGGACATTCACATCGTCGTATATTGCACGCAGCTGATGCAACGGGTAAAGCCGTTCAAACCACATTGATTAGCCAAGTGCAGTTACACCCAAAAATTAATATACTTGAGCAATACAACGCCATCGATCTCATTAAAGATAAACATGGCGACTCAAGCGATATCAAAGGCGTTTACGTCTATAATCGCAAAGCGGATAGAGTTGAGAGCATCTCGGCTAAGTTTGTCGCCTTAGCAACGGGTGGCGCAAGTAAAGTTTACTTGTATACCTCAAATCCAGATGTTTCTTCGGGTGACGGCATCGCAATGGCGTGGCGTGCGGGTTGTCGTGTGGCCAACATGGAGTTTAACCAATTTCATCCAACTAGCTTATACCACCCTGAGCTACAAAACTTTTTAATAACCGAAGCCATGCGTGGTGAAGGCGCGCTGCTTAAACGTCCTGACGGCACACGCTTTATGCCTGACTTTGATGAGCGCGAAGAACTCGCCCCTCGCGATGTAGTCGCCCGTGCCATTGACTATGAGATGAAACGATTGGGCGCAAATTGCGTCTATCTGGATATCTCACATAAAGACAAAGAGTTCATCATTGAGCACTTCCCTACGATTTATGCTAAGTGCCTAAGTGTTGGTTTAGATATCACCAAAGAGCCAATCCCCGTAGTGCCAGCGGCGCATTATACCTGCGGTGGTGTTATGACTGACTTTAACGGTCGTACTGACATCGACAATTTATATGCAATCGGCGAAGTGGCTTACACAGGTCTACATGGCGCAAACCGCATGGCGAGTAACTCGTTATTAGAATGCATTGTGTTTGCCCACGCTGCCGCAAAAGATATTTTAGCTAAAATCGATAATTGTCCTGAGCCATCTAAGTTACCAGATTGGGATGAAAGCCGTGTCAGCGACTCGGACGAAGAGGTAGTGATCACCCACAACTGGCACGAACTTAGATTGTTTATGTGGGATTATGTTGGCATTGTTCGCTCAACTAAACGGTTAGAACGTGCGCTACGCCGCGTTGAATTATTGCAGCAAGAGATCCACGATTATTACGCCAACTTTAGAGTGAGTAACAACCTGCTTGAATTACGTAACTTAGTACAAGTAGCTGAACTGATTATTCGCAGCGCGTTAGAACGTAAAGAAAGTCGTGGACTGCACTATACCATTGACTTCCCAGACATGGCTGAAAACTCGACACCGACCGTTTTGTCACCGACAAAATAATAATATTTGCATGTAGAGCATGTGCTGATTTTTATCGCCATGCTCTGGTCGCTGTTTCTAATTGGCTTGCAGCGCAGTGCGGCAAAGTAAACGCCAGTCCGCTTCAGGTATTGCCTGTCGAGTCAAAAATATCTGCTGCTTAGCTTGGTTCGCATCCATGATTTTTAGCGCTATTTGACTATCAAACCATATGGTCGCACCAATAAGCTGCCCTTTGAAATTTATCGTTTGCGACTGTATTTCAATGAAGTTTTCCTTCGGGAGCATGAGTACAGTACCCGCCTTTGGTGTATGAGATAGAACAGTTTGCCAACTGCAATAACCCGTCACGGCAAATACGATTGCGACTAACCACCACAGCGCAGGAAACAGCAGAAAAAGGATAAAAGTGAGGCAAGAAAAAAGAACCACAAAGAAGGTGTGGTTCTGAAGATTGTGTTGAAAGTCGATTCTATACGCGGATCCGATCAAGGATTAACTTAACCATGCGTTTTAGCTCTGGATCTGGACATTCTTCATGACCCATAAACCAAGCGAATAAATCTGGATCCTCACAGGTAACTAGACGCTGAAACACGTACTTACCTTCGTCGGATAGCGCGTCATAAGCCTGCTCAACAAACGGCTCTAAAATAACGTCCAGCTCTAACATGCCACGACGGCAAGCCCATTTAACTCGAGCTTTAGGCAGTAACTCAACCATAAACTGATTAACCCCTCATAAACTATTGAGAAAATTATACCCACTGTGCAGGACATATGCCATAAAACTTATAGAAATGGCACATTGAAATCGTCCGTCCCTATCTCCACTTATGATTTTACGGTAACATTACGAAAACACTTTAATAGGGATCAACATTATGTCAATTGCTCGTGCTTATGCGCTTCCGTTCAAGGTTATTCGCATTTCAGGACAAGATAAACTTAGCTATTTGCACGGTCAGGTTACTCAAGACATTAACCTTATCAAAGAAGATAATTTTATGTGGTCTGGGCATTGTAGCCCTAAAGGCAAACTTTGGTCTGTGTCGCGCTTAACTCGCTATCAAGACGACTACTTAATGCTTGCAGGTGTAGCCGAAGCTGAAGCATCACTTCGTGAGCTAAAAAAGTACGGCGTTTTTGCCAAAGTCGACATTGATTTTGCTGACTGCGAAGTCTTTGGCTTAATGACTCAGGACAGTAAAGCGCTTGCTACTGCCTTTGACGTTGAGCTTTCGTCTGACGCAAGTGCTGTGGATGTTGCCAACGGCAAGCTGCTAAAACTCGCAGACGAGCGCTTTGTTTTCATCGCGTTCGAAGGCGCAAGTTTACCCACGGACGTGGAACAACAAAGCAATCCAGCACCGTTTATTGCGGCCAGCATTTTAGCAGGAGAGCCAAGCCTTGATGCCGATCACGTGGACGAATTTGTACCACAAATGGTTAACCTTCAAGCCCTTAACGGGATCAGCTTTAAGAAAGGTTGCTATACTGGTCAAGAAACCGTAGCTCGTATGCGCTATCTTGGTAAAAACAAACGTGCCATGTACATAGTGACAGGAAAAGCTGCAGAGCGCATCGAAGAGGCAGACATTGAACTGCAGATTGAAGACAACTGGCGTCGTGGTGGCAAGGTTATTCAACAAACCTTTGATGCTAGCAGCGGCCGTTATTATGCGCTAGCTGTGATGCCAAATGACACACCACAAGACGCGGTGCTAAGAGCAAAAAATTCACCAGAGGTGAGTCTTACTATTCAACCTCTACCTTATTCTTTAGAAGACAACTAACGGGATCTTATATGATTATTGGCCCTAACTCGGTAGTGACAATCCACTACTCAGTTCAAGACAAAGACAACAACACGATTGATAGCACATTTGATGATGAGCCTGTAATAGCGATGCTTGGCTCAGGCTATCTGATCCCAGGTCTTGATGATGCCCTTCAAGGCAAACAAGCTGGTGACACTTTCAGTGTGACCATAGAGCCACAAGAAGGCTATGGTGAACGCTTTGACGAACTGACTCAGGCGGTTCCCAAATCAATGTTTGAAGACATGGAAATCGAAGTGGGTATGCAATTTAGAGCTACCACTGATGAAGGCGACCAAATCGTTGTGATTATTGGTATCGAAGACGAAGAAGTCATTGTTGACGCGAACCACCCACTTTCTGGGATCACACTGAATTTTGACGTTGAAGTGCTTGAAGTACGTGAAGCTACAGCTGAAGAAGTTGCCCACGGCCATGTTCATGGCGAAGGCGGTTGTGGTCACGACCACTAAGATAAGTCGAGTTACTAATAGAAAGCGCTGATCATTCAGCGCTTTTTTCTTGTTTAAGTTTACTTTCCATTGCCGTAACCAAGTTGGCTTGGTCATTAGTACCTAAGCGATATTTCGTGCCATCCTTCATCACCACTTCGAGCGCCTTGAATCCGGCAACTGTGTATACCCAACCGTCTGTACTGATCCGCATGCCAATGCCATGACGTAGAGAATTAGTCACAGGCTGAACATAATCAATATCTTCAAACTTTAAGGTCATTTTGGCGACCGATGGTCCAAACCACCAGCTTAACGTTTGTTGCTCTTGGTTCACTTGAATGGTTAAGCCGTAAAAAATAAACGCAACAAGCGCGAGGATCACCAAAAAGCCGACAAAGGCAAGATTGCTACCAGTTAGGAAAATTGCCAATATGGTAAAACTGGCGATAAAGGCTAGAAACAGCCATATAACCCATGCAAACTGTGTATTTTTATACATCGATAATCTTCTTAATCAAAGCTGTAAACTAATGTAGCACCAAGTTCGGTGTCTACCTTTTCTTTTTCATTTTCTGGCTGCGAATTATAACGGTAAATAAACGCAAACTTCAGCGCAATTCCGCCAATCACTTGTGTAACTAGCGCAGATTCAGCAAACAATCGGGAGTTTAAACCTGACAGCGATTGCTCAAAACTCACGTCTTGATTAAAGCGGGTACGCTTTGAAACGTTTCTTTCCCACTGCAATGCCATACGCAAAAGCTGGCCTTGCTCCGTTCTATCTTCTTCCGGTTCAAGCTCGATTTCGTTATCCACACGAGAGATAGACATACCGGGACCGATGTCGATATCTACCGTGTTCTTTCGTCCCTCGTACACACGATTGCCATAACCAAGCGCAAATGTCGTGGTATATTCCTTGCCATTAAACCTGTCACGCTCATAGTCGCCGTACATAAAGAACGAAGCGTTATCGTCCCCTAATTTGTAGTTACCTTGCGCAGAGCCAAAGTAGCGCGATGCTGAGACATCTTCGACATCCGTTTCTGTATTGTGTTCGCGGCGATAAAGGCCATTAAATTTAAATTGATTACGCCACTTGGGGAAATCTTGGTAGAGATTACTTTTTAACTTAAATGACGTGTTTTGCGTATTACCTTTGTTAACGATAAAGCCAAATTCAACGTCACCGTACAGCATTTCGCCCTTATGTTTTTGATGAATTTCGTCATCGGGCATTTTGCCATATTCGTGAAAATCTTCGAATGGATCCGTAGCTAAGCTTGGTAGCGAAACCAAGCCAATTGCAAATAAGGCGAAAGTTCTAAAAAACGGCACTGACAACTACTTTCCGGTTATTGCTTCCAAATGATATGACAAAACGGCGCATCTAAATCTCTGCTAATTAGGATTTTTGCGTACACCTGATCCGAGTCATCAAACTCGATACCGACCAAAACCTGAACGAAGTGCTCTGGTTCTGCTTCTTGTTCATACGCAGTGATGCTTGACCAACTCTCGTCCGGCTCACTTTCTTCAATGAAGCCACGATCTTCGCGATGTTCGTTGAACATATTAATATCGTGTTCTTCAAGATTATCCGGGGCCAACTCAAGGAAGATATCATATGCTTGGTGAGTGGCTTCTTCGATGCTACAAAGTCTCGCTGTCATGGACGCTAGCCTGTTGTTTTAAAATTGGCGCAATGATAGCAAAATGAGGTAAAACATAAATACTTAGTCGCGATAATCAAACAGAAAATAACGCTAAATGACGAACAAATTATCGGTAAAAGTTGAATGTTACGTCGCTTTTGAGTTATTACTCTAAAACTATCGCATAAAACCCGCAGGGAGCATCTCATCATGATTTCATTTTCCGAAGCGAACAACATCGCATTTGTGACCTTATCTCGACCAGAAAAACAAAACGCGCTGTCTGTTGACATGTTTGTTGGTTTAGATAATGCGATAAAGAAAATTAGAAAAAGCAAATCAATTAGGGCTGTCGTTCTCCAAGGTGAAGGCGCACATTTTTGTGCTGGTCTAGATGTAAAAAGCGTGCTGAATAAACCTTCTGGGATCATCAAGCTACTTAAAAAGTGGTTACCTGGCAATGCTAACTTAGTACAAAGAGTCGTACTCGGCTGGCAAACTTTGCCAGTTCCTGTCATCGCCAAGATCACAGGCAATTGTTTAGGCGGAGGCTGTCATATTGCATTAGGTGCTGACATTCGTTTAGCCGACAGCAGTGCGCAGTTTGCCATTATGGAAGCTAAATGGGGACTTTGCCCTGACATGGGTGGCAGCTTACTTTTGCCTGCCACAATGAACAAGGATAAGGCACTGATGATGACAGTCCATGCACAGCGAATAGATGCCCAGCAAGCACTAAAGGACGGTCTCATTACCGAGCTCTGTGATAATGTTGACACTAGACTCTCAGAATTACTGACTCAATTTAGCGCACGCTCGCCAGATGCTATTGCAGCAATTAAGAAAGTGTATAATCGAGCCTACAACCAGCCGGCCCGTAAACTGCTATGGTTAGAAACGTGGTCACAAATCAAATTGCTCGCAGCTAAAAATACCAAAATTGCGATGAAGAATGCCTCTGTAGCAGATGAGAATAAAAAGCCATTTTTGCCTCGCATGAAGTGGTAACGCTAGGTTGAATGCTTGTTTGCCCAAAGTATAATAGTCATCGCAATACGAGAGCGTACAATTAGGCATCATACATGTTAGCGCCATTGCAGTGCTGAGGATTTACATTTAATGGTACACAGAGCGAAGTTGATATTACGATTTGCACTAGGCTTTGCCATCATTTTGGCGTGTCTCTTCAGCGCCAAATGGATAATTCAGCTTAGTGCTTTACAGATCCCAGCCGCCCTACTTGGCATGGTGTTTCTTGTCATACTTCTTGCCACAAAAATCATTAAAGTAGAATGGTTAGCCCCCGCAGCAGAGCCCATCTTAAAATACATGGCGCTGTTTTTTATTCCAGCGGGAGTGGGCTTGGTAGAGCATCTCAGTTTGTTTCAATCCCACTGGCTTATGCTGCTGTTATTGCTAGTTGGTGTTCCAACAATAAGTCTTGTATTGTTAAGCCCTATCGTTAAGAGCATCAAGTTTCGTGATTAATATGATTATGGCGTCAGCGCTCACTGTGCTGTTATTTTTTAGTGCACGCAAACTATATCAGCGTATCTCCTTACCGATATTGAACCCTGTGCTGATCTGCATTTTGGCCATTTCGGCATTTCTACTATTCACTAAGTTCGACTACAAGGTATATCAACAAGCAACGCTACCAATTCATTACTTGTTAGAGCCAGCTGTCGTTGCACTCGCTTACCCCTTGTATAAACAATTTCACCAAATTAAACCGGTATTTTTTGCATTGTGCTTAACCAGTTGGTTGGGTGTTTCACTGTCTACGTTAAGCGCTTTTCTTATTTGCCAGTTTTTCGCAGCCGATCCACAGCTCTCAGCTTCAATGGCGGCCCTGTCGGTTACAACACCAATCACTCTACTCATTAGTGATTATCTCGGGGGGATCCCCGCTATTGCAGCGATTATGGTGATACTAATTGGTGTATTTGGTGGCGTGTTTGGGCTACATATCTTGCACTGGTGTAAAGTTGACCATATGCAAGCGAAAGGCACTGCGCTTGGTGTTGCTTGCCATGCGATAGGCACAGCCGCAGCGATAGAGCATCACCCCATGGCTGGCGCTTTTGCTTCAGCGGCGATGACAATTACCGCCATGATAACTGCACTTTGGGTGCCTTTGTTTTATCATTGGTTGGCTACTCTAATTTAATAACTCGGGATATGACTGTGATCAATCAAGAAATCGAGCAAATAGAACACTATTACAACATTATTCGAGAGTATCTGGTGACGTACAGTTTCCAATTGCTCGCTGCGATATTCATCTTCCTTCTCGGTTTGTGGTTATCAAGAAAGCTGTCTAAAGCGACTGAAAACTTGATGCTAAAACACAATATCGATCCTGCTTTAACCAACTTTATTGGCAATGTGATCAAGGTGCTTATCATTGCCATGTTTGTGATTATTTCTCTTGGCAAGGTTGGCATCAGTATTACACCATTTGTTGCCGCCATCGGTGCCGCGTCTTTAGGTGCAGGTCTTGCACTGCAAGGTATGCTAGCAAATTATGGCGCAGGGCTTGCCATCATTGCTACCCGCCCATTTGTGATTGGCGATACCATCAGCATCAAAGGCGTTAACGGCCAAGTTAAAATGATTGAGCTTGGACATACCACGCTCATCAACGAAGACAAAGTAGAGATCACAATCCCAAATAAACATGTAGTGGGAGAAATTCTCCATAACTCGTTTGCAAACTCTTTGGTTAAAGGTGAAATAGGGATAGCTTATGATGCTGATTATCAAAATGCATTAACACTTATCAATCAGGTACTCGCTGATAATGCTAAGGTCAGTCAAGACCCTAAGCCGCAGGTGGGGATTGAGGAATTTGCCGACAGTGCCGTGATATTGAGCTACCGCTACTGGGTGCCTACGACTTCACTTATCGAAACTAAATTAGAAGTGAATAAAGCGGTGTTTGCCGCAATTAAAAATGCGGAAATCGAAATTCCATTCCCGCAACGAGTGGTTAAAATCATTCAGTGAGTAAACTCAATAACGGCTAGCACCCTAGCCGTTATTCTACCCTCAGTTTTCATCAGGCTTTCCCATAGAAAAGCCACTGCGTAAATGAAGATCGCGCTGTGGAAACGGGATCTCGATTTGATATTTTCGAAAGGCATCATCGATAGCCCAGAGGTAATCAGAAACCAGCGCTGTTGGTCGCTTTACCTGCTCAGGTTGCACCCAAACTCCAAGCGTGAAATTCAAGCTACTATCACCAAACCCTGTCATCCATACTGTTGCTTCTCGCCCCGGCGTATTCAAGGTATATTGGACATTTTTGGCCGCTTCCAATGCGGCACGCTTCACCTTCTCTTTGTCGCTGCCGTAGGCCACCGAAAAAGGAATACGGAAACGACGATATTTATCCGACATTGTCCAATTGGTAATTGTATTTGACACCATTTCCGAGTTTGGAATAAGCAGGTCGACGTTGTCATTTGTACGGATCCAAGTTGAGCGCATGTGAATGGCGATGACTTCTCCCACCACCCCGTTGGTCAGCTCAACAAAGTCCCCAACTTTGACGGTTTTCTCTAGCAGTAATACCAGACCAGAGACAAAGTTATTCACTAGACCTTGTAGGCCCAAGCCAATCCCAACGCCGAGTGCACTGGCAACAAGCGCTAATTCAGTGATCTCTATTCCTAAGGCGGTCAGCGCAATAATAAGACCAATAAATAACACGATGTAGTGAATGATCCTTCCTATCACATAGGCTGAGGTATGCTGGATCACCCCTTGCCTTGAAGCAAGACGATTAAATGCTAGTCGCAGGATCTTAGAGATCACCAAAGTCGCAACGATCACAGCGATAAATGAAAGTGCCTCTCCCACCTCTAATGAAAATTTACCTAATGAAAATAGCTTTTGGTCAAGCCACGGAATATCTACGTCTATATCTATTGGTGCTTTTATCATGGTTATATTTTTTGTTATCTCGTGAAGTTAAGTGTGTGTGGCTAGCAGCAAAAATACAAGTTTTAAAGACGCCTAAATCATGCTTTGTTCAAGCTACTCGCTTGACCTTTTACAGGGCTCGTGACTAAATAAAGGACAAATAAATAACAATAATACTACTGCGGATTGGTAAAATACGTCATGAAAAAATCCCTACTCGCTTTAACCACTTGTCTCGCGCTTGCGTTGCCAGCTTATAGTCAATCGCTTGCGGACCTTACCACGCTCGAAGCACAAACCAAAATACAAAATCGAACTTTATCAGCAACGCAACTCACTGAGTTTTATTTAAAAAGGATTTCACAACTTGACGACAGTGGCCCTATGCTCAATGCAGTGATCACGCTCAATCCCAACGCTTTACAAGACGCTAAAAAGCTTGATGCCGAACTACGCGCGGGAAAATACCGAGGGCCACTTCATGGCCTGCCAGTTATTGTTAAAGATAATATCGACACCAGAGCGCCAATGGCAACAACTGCAGGTGCGCTCGCACTGCAACACAACGTCAAAACCCAAGCGGCACCACTTATCATCCAGTTAGAACAAGCCGGCGCTATCATCCTTGGCAAAGCCAATTTAAGTGAATGGGCAAACTTTAAATCAAGTTTCAGCTCGAGCGGCTACAGCACGCTTGGGGGTCAAACCAAAAACCCGTATGTGTTAGACAGAACACCATGTGGCTCAAGTTCAGGCTCTGCTGTTGCAGTCTCCGCAGGTCTTGCACTGCTCGCTATTGGCACGGAAACTGACGGTTCTATTGTTTGTCCTTCAGCACATAATGGTGTTGTAGGTATTAAACCGACTGTCGGTTTGGTTTCTGGTGAAGGCATTGTTCCTATCAGTCATAGCCAAGATAGCGCTGGCCCTATGGCAAAATCGGTGATGGGTGCCGCTTTGTTACTCAATGCTATCGTTATCGATGCAAAACAGCCGATTGACTTTACCCAAAGCTTAAATACTGCCAGTTTCAAAGGCAAACGAATTGCTATCACCAGTCATGTAGGTCAATTTCCACCTGCAGTTCAAGCGGTATTTGCAAAAGCCGTTGCGACCATGAAAGCAAATGGCGCAGAAATAATTGAAGGGTTAGACTTACCTGAGCTGGAAGCTTTAGGCTCCGCCGAATTGGATATTTTGCTCTATGACTTCAAGCATGATCTCAATGCTTACCTTGCCACGACACCAGAGCAGGTAAAAGTAAAGAACTTAAACCAGCTCATCCAATTCAACCAGCAACACCCTTCCACCATTAAGTACTTTGATCAATATTTGATAGAGGAAGCAGCAAAGAAAGGCGATATCACTGAGCACCGATATCAAGAGGCCCAAGCTTTGGTTAAAAAATTTGCCCGCCAACAAGGCATTGATAAAATAATGCAAGAACATCGTCTTGACGCATTTATCGCACCAACGAATACCCCAGCTTGGAGTATCGATATCATTAACGGTGATAATTTCTCCGCCTCCTCGTCATCTCCCGCCGCGATTGCAGGATATCCAAGCATTACCGTACCGATGGGTTTTCATCATGAGCTACCGCTGGGTATTTCTTTCTTCGCTGAGGCTTATAGCGAAGCGAAACTAATCAAGCTTGCCTATGCTTTCGAGCAGTTGACTAATGCACGCAAAGCGCCTGAGTTTAAGGCGACATTAACGCCTTAGCAGCACAAATAAAAAGCCTCCGCACCACTGCAGGAGGCTTTCTGTTAAAAATAGCGATAATACCGCATTTCTTTATGCTCCTTTGTATTCAAGGTAACATTTCAGCTCAATTAAACTAGTTGTACATAAGGCCTCAAAATCAGTGATTACATCTGGAGTTGGTAGCTGTTTGTTGCTTTCACACTCTCTTTGTAATTTAGAACTAAGCTGACCAAGCTTTGAGCACCCTAGGTTCATCGCAGCTCCCTTAACTTTGTGAAAAAGCTTAGCCAACTCACCGACATCACCAGAGGTGAGGCTAGACCTTAAATTAGAAATTTCTTCATCAATGCTGCGCTCAAAACTTTTAGATAAGTTACACAGAAGTGCTAAAGGCAAAGAGTTTAGTCTATCAATGTCCAATAACTCAGAGTCTGGTTCTCTAGTCACCTTAGGTGTTGCTTCACACTCACTACTCTCAATTGGTGGTGTGCTAACTTGTTCAGACCGTAGTTTTTTCGAGCACTTTTGCAGACAAGAGACCAAGTCAGCTTCTACAACTGGTTTAGTCAAGAAATCAACCATACCTACAGCTAAGCATTGCTTTTTATCTGCAACAGTTGCATTAGCTGTCAGAGCCACTATTTGAGGAGCTTGATCGCCATAAATACGGAACACTTCGCGCGTAGTTTGCAATCCATCAAGTACTGGCATTCTCATATCCATTAATATGAGATCATATTGCTTCTCGCAAAGCTTATCTAAAGCAATTTGTCCATTTTCAGCAAAGTCCGCTTTGTAGCCACATGCTCCAAGATAGTGCTTCATAAGCTCAATATTAACGAGATTGTCTTCTGCTACGAGGATCTTTAGTGGATAATTTTCTGCTAAATAAGGTAACTGCTCAATCGCTTGGGTGCTTTCACTATTGGATTCATGGCGATAACCTGCAAACAATGTGCTCATCAAGGCATCATAAAATGCCGATAACCTAAAAGGCTTATATGCTATATGCTCAAA
Organism: Pseudoalteromonas sp. OF7H-1; assembly: GCF_022347825.1. Lineage (NCBI taxonomy): Bacteria > Pseudomonadati > Pseudomonadota > Gammaproteobacteria > Alteromonadales > Pseudoalteromonadaceae > Pseudoalteromonas > Pseudoalteromonas sp. OF7H-1. Next base: position 157,310 of record NZ_JAKRFX010000009.1, read on the forward strand.
AAGGTTTCGCGCGTTATTAGGTAGCGTTGTTGATGACGAAAATAGCATCATTGGTGGCCCATATATCAGCTTTTCTTTTAATTGCGCAGCAAGCTCAATACCATTTACTTCCGGCATTTGGTAATCAAGAATCACCAAGTCTGCTGATTGCGCATCTGACACTATCGCTTCTATATCTCGAGGGTCCTGAAAGGTAGAAACTTTCATTCCCCATAATTCAAGATTGTGCTTAATCACTTCAAGGTTTACTGACAAATCATCTACCGCTACAACGGTTTTCCCTCTTAAAGCAGGGAGTTCACCTTGAGTATAAGGACTGCTTGTTGTTGGGTTAACTCTAACGGGTAGAGTGAAAAAAAACTCTGACCCCTTGCCTTGGCGGCTGTTCCATCCAATTTCTCCTCCTAAAGCTTCTACGATACTCTTACAAATTGCCAGCCCCAGTCCTGTCCCTCCATATTTTCTTGTGGTGGCACTTTCAACTTGGGTGAACACATCAAACAATTTATGCTCGCCACTTTTAGGAATACCAATTCCAGTATCTTTTACCGAAAATCTGAGCACGGTATGAGGTAGCTCAACACCTGTTTTAGAGACATGTATTTTTACATATCCCTCTTTGGTAAACTTAATTCCATTGCTAATCAAGTTACAGAGAATTTGAGTAATGCGAGTTTTGTCAGCAATACATGTAACTTGCGCATTAGCTTCAATGTTATAGACAATTTCAAGGCCTTTTTCTTGGGCTTTATTTGCATATAACATGACACAATTTTCAACTAGTTCATTCAAATCAAAAGAAATATTCTCAAATTCCATCTTCCCTGACTCAATTTTTGAAAAGTCCAAAACATCGTTAATCAAAGACAGTAAATGCTCACCACTATTGTGGATCGTTTGCAAAAAGTCAGCTTGCTTTTTGGAAAGGGACTCTCTTGCAAGTAGGCTCGTCATACCTAAAATACCATTCAGCGGTGTTCGTATCTCATGGCTAATATTCGCAAGAAATGTAGACTTAGCCTGATCCGCTTCCTCAGCAGCGCGGCGCGCGCGCTCTTCTTCGGTGATATCGTCTAGCACTACTAAAATTTGTTGTTGTTCATTGTGTTGAAACTGCTCTAAAGTGATAGTAAAAGTACGCAGTGATGTCCCTTCTTGAGGGCACCATAAGGTTTTAACGAGTCTATTATTGTTCTTTTCTTTTAATTTACTGACTAATGTATCTTGGCTAGCTAAATAGCCGCTCAACTCATTTTTTAGACTACAGTCCAAAGCAGGCTTATTAACCGCTTTCAAATCCGGTAAACCATTGGAAATAAAAATAGCGCTAGGCACTGAATTCAATACTGTTTCATTGAAGCAGCGCCAATATTCTGATTGAGCCATTGTGTATTGTAACTCAATCTCCTTTCGCTTTAGCTCAACAAACACATTCACCTTAGCAAGTAGAATATCTTCGTTAAGTGGTTTGTGAATGAAATCGACTGCACCTAGTTGATATGCCTCAATTAGGTCTTCTCTTGATTGCTCACCTGCTGTGATGAAGATGATCGGTGTGGCAACTAAGGCTGGGTCATCCCTCATTAAGCTGGCCACTTCGAATCCAGACATATCAGGCATGTTTACATCTAACAAGACTAAGAAGATATCAGGGTGCTTTACTAACTTTTTCAATGCTTCATTACCGCTAGCCGCTTCAATACGTTCTGCAGCCACATTTTTCAATAACTTTTGCAGCACAATAATGTTTTCTTTGCGATCATCAACGAGAAGTATTTTTGGTAAATTAGTATCCATGACTTGCTCCTGCAATAAGTTGTGCTATCGAATAGTGGCTAAGTTCAAGATCAATTTTTGTCGTACTTTTTGCCGCACTTACCATCTGCGGGAACTCACAAAGTTCAGGTGCAAGTATAGTTGTTAAGGCGTTGACCTGACTCAGCCCTAACATACCCTGTACACCATCTTCATTGGCACCAGAGAGTAAAATCCCAATTGCTCGATGTTGGTAAACATTGGCAATACTTAAAAACAGATTGTCAATGGCAGGGCAACAGCCATGGATAAGTTCACCAACACCTAATCGAATACAGTGATCCGTTGAAATGCTGATATGTAGGCGTGAGGGGGCGATGTATATGTGGTTCTTTTCTAAGGGCGCACCATCTATTGCAATAGAGACAGGGTAACGGATCAAGTTAGATAACGTCTGCTGCAGCGCTAGCCCACCTATTTCACTAGAGTGTAGTACTAAAACCAGCGGCGGTATTATTTCTCCATTGAGTAAGCGACATATAGAAATAAAATCAGACGTCGCACCGGCTGAGCCACCGATACCAATGACTTGACATACATCCTCAATTTCGTTTGTACACCGAATTTCCACTCGATAACTCCTTAAATTGCCGTGAATTAAGTAACGACTCCGACTCTCCGACAACCAAATATGCGTCTTTTTTCATCGCTTTTGAGATTGTTAACAGCACTTCATCCTGCGCGTGTTGAGTGTAATAAATAAGCATGTTACGGCAAAATACTAAATCAAACTCGCCCTCAGGTAAGGCTTTCGTCACATCACAAACAGAAAAAATAGTATGTTCTGTTAGGGCGGGATTAAAATGAACCACACCAGATTGATACTCAAAGTAATTGCGAAATTCCTGTTTTCCACCAGCGCTAAAATAATTGCACGTAAATTCTTTAAAATCTGAAATTTTGTATATCGACTTCTTTGCGACACTAATCGCCCTCGGACTTATGTCATAGGCAAAGCTACGTGTTTTCCCCAACATACCCAGTTCAAGCAACATAATATTTGCACTAAGAACCTCTTCACCTGTTGAACAACCAATATGCGCAATCTTATATTGTTTATTGCTATCCCAGTTTTGAGAGAGTAAAGCCCGAAGATATTTGAATACATGCGGTGCCCGAAACATGCTAGTAACGTTGATCGTTACTTCGGCGAGCACATCACTACACTCCTTTTCACCAGATAAGATTTTTGGAATCAACTCTGTGATATGCGACACGCCTAACTCGTTTCCAGCTTTAATAATTCGCTGTTGTAAAAAGTCATCAGAGTAACGTACAAGTGCATAACCATTCTTGTATTCCAATGCTCGTACTACAAGATCTATTGAAAACGCATCACTTTGCATTACGCTATTTACTCTCTATTGCAACCAAACATGTAACACTGACATTAAGCGTTTGCTATCAACAGGTTTTGAGATAAAGTCATTCGCACCCACATCAATACATTTAACTCGCTCAGTTGCCATCGCTTTTGCAGTAACGGCTATTATAGGTACTGTTTGCCATTTATCGTTTTCCCGTATTTTTGCAATAGCTTCATAACCATCCATCACGGGCATCATGATGTCCATCATCACCAAGTCAAACTCTTGCTCTGTCATTAACTCTAGCGCTTCTGCGCCATTACATGCCTTGCTTACTTCAATTCCCTCTTTGTTTAACACCTTAGCTAAAGCAAAGGTATTGCGCATATCGTCATCAACTAGCAACACTTTTTTACCCTTTAAGCTATTAGTATTATGTTGATATTGATACAGCAGCTCCCTTTGCATCTCTGGCAACTCTGATTCTAAGCGATGCATAAATAATGTTGTTAATTGAATTAAATGGGCTTCTTGCGCATCTTCGGATACCACAAAATGTCCCTGATACGCCTTGAGTTGTTGGCTTAGGACTTCAGGCGATTGCGCGTTGTATAACAAAACTTTCGGTGGGATATCGTATTCTAATATGGCATCAAACAATTTCATCAGTTGCTCAGACCGAATACTGGTTACGTCGATTAAAATTAGGTGGGGCTTAATCTCCTTGAATAGCTTACAGGCAGTGGTAATATCATGACAAGATTCGAGTGCGACGTTTTGCTGTTCAAACACCGTTTGCAACCGTTTCAGTTCAACCAATGACGCAATCATTAAAAGCTGCATAACATGCTGTTGATTTTCAACAGAGATCTGATTAGCAAGCCGCTCAATATCGTCGTCTTTCAATGGTTTATTCGTTATCCCTAAAGCACCAAGCTGAAGCACATTTTCAACATTTATTTCAAGCCCAGTGATGATTTCAACCGGTATTCTCATCGTTTCGGGGTGACGCTTTAACCTTTCTAGCAGACGAACGCCATCTTCGTCTGGCAGACCAACATCCAGTAAAATACCATCAGGTAACATAGACACAGCCAACTTGAAGCCATCCGCCGCACTGTGTGCTAGAGCTGAGTTAAAGCCTTGTTTAGCTACCATCTGTGCAATTATTTTCGCTAACTGAACATTATCCTCTATTACGAGTATTACTTTCTCTGCTTTAGAGGGCGCTTCAACAGATTGCTCTGTTTTAGTCATTCCTTCATTACTCTCTAGGACAGAACCAGCTTGCTCACCAGCTAGCATTGAAGTCGATTCTTCGCCTATCTTACCGGAGATATCTTCTAGATTATCTGACACAGATGAATGCGTTTGCTTTGACGAACGAATATCAACATTACTGGCGCTCCCATTAAATGGTAATATCAGCTTGAAAGTACTACCTTTACCAACTTCACTGTCAACAGATATCAGTCCCCCTAGCAACTCGGTCAACTGTCTTGAAATTGTCAGCCCCAGACCAGTACCACCAAACTTTCGACTAGTAGAGCCATCTTCTTGCTGAAAAGCCTCAAATATTAATGACAATTTAGACGTGCTAATCCCTATACCAGTATCTCTTACAGTAAACTCAAGCGCATCGCCCATATCCTCCAAGGTTATTTGCTCGGTACTAAGAGTGACTTTTCCTTCACTAGTAAACTTAATTGCATTACTCAACAAGTTTTTCAAAACTTGCTCTACACGCTTTCTATCAGAGTTGATAAGCGCTCCTTGGCAATGATCATTAATTTCGAAGTGAATATTTTTCCCATTTGCCACTGGAGTAAACATTCTTTTCATGTTTTCAAGCAGTAAGTTAACTGAAAATTCCTCTTTAATGATCTCCAACTTACCAGCTTCTATTTTTGATAAATCTAAGATTTCATTGATCAAACTGAGTAAGTCATTACCGCTTTGGTGAATAATGGTTGCAGATTCGACATCTTCGTCTGTTAGCTGCCCACTCTCATTGTTCATAAGCCCTTTTGCCAATAACAACAAACTGTTAAGTGGTGTACGTAACTCATGCGACATATTCGCTAGAAACTCGCTTTTATATTTGCTCGCAAGTTGAAGCTCATCGGCCCTTGCTTCGAGCTCAGCTTTCAAGGTGTTAAGTTTGAGATTTCGCTGCTCTAACTCTTCCTTTTTCTGTTCTAATTCAACGGTTTTCTGCTCTAAATCAACATTACTTTGCTCTAATTTATCTTGCTTTCGTTCTAAGTCCGCTTGGGTCGATTGAAGTGTTTGCGTTTGCTCTTCCAATAAACAGCTCTGCTTTTGCGTTTTTTCGAGTAGCTCATCCACCTTTTGCCGCGCTTGCAAAATATTCAGCATAACAGCAATAGACTCACTCGATTGAGCGAGAAACTCTTGAATGACCTCATCTTGCTTTTCGCTATATGCAATCTCAATAATACCTTTTAGATCTTCTTCAATTAACAATGGCAAAAAAATGATTTCCGTTGGCTGAGCTTTACCTAAGCCAGAACTGACCTCAATATAGCCTTCAGGTACAGGGCTAAAGGTCACTATTGTCTTTTCTTTCATGACTTGCCCAACTAACCCTTCGCCAACCTCAAATGTATGTGTCGACTGCTTCCTATTGTCAAAAGCATAGCTAGCTTGCAACTGGCACTTATCCTGTTCAACGAGATATATGCCGCCAACACATGCTTTTGTATATCTCGCAAGATAATGTATTGAAGCTTCAGCCAACAGAGCTGTTTTATCGATGCTACGCAGCTCAACATTTAGCTGATTTAGGCCATTTTTAATCCAGCTCTGGGCCCTATTCTCCATCTCGCTCCGTTGCAATGACTCAAGCATGTCACGCAACGCCGATGAGAGTCGATCTTTGGGTCCTCGCTGCTGTATATCAATATTATAATTATGCTTGGCTATCTGGTTTGCCTGCTGCTCAACTTGCTTAAAACTCAAACGCATATCCGACAACGTTTGAGCGATTAAATCTCGCTCGCTTCTTTGCGAAAACTCCACATCCAGCTCTCCTTGAGCCATCAGTTGTGCTTTAGCTAAAATCGCTTTGAGATTATCAGATACTGTATTTACGGCTGTGGACAATTCATGTAATTCGTCATTGCTTGATAGAGTAAGTCGTTCACCATCAAGGAACCCCTGAGCAAGCTCTTCTGATTTATGTTGAATTGCACCAATAGAGCGGGTGAGAAAACGTGAGAACCCCAGTGCAACAAAAAGAGATAGAAGTATTGCAACCAAGGTGGTTACCCAAATAATATTGAGGATGGCATTTTCAGCATCAAATAAAGCTGTCACATGCTCTTCTTCTTGAATAGACATCATCTGTTCGAGTTCATCGACCGTTAGATTAATATCATTTACTAAAGGGATTGCACGATTCGTTAAAATAAATTGCGCTTTGTTCCAGTTTTTTTTATTTCTTTCCGCCACTATGTTTTTTGCACTATCCACATATATATCTTTGAGGCGTAGAATATTCAACCACGATGCGGAACTGCTTATCGTTGATTGATAGCTAGTATCTATACTGTCAATAACACTGCTAAACTCACTCAGCTTGCTGTAAAGCTCTGACTCGCCACCATCAAAGTCACCAGAGAGATAATAGCCAAGTTGAGTTTCAATTAACGTCGTAATATAGCGAAGGTTAGCGAGTTGAATAGAAGCCTGTTGCGGCACTTTATTCGTGTTAATTAACGTTGACAGACTTTCTTGTAAGCTTTGAGAAGAGGGTTTAAAACTATTTGTAAATAAGTCTTTCGAGAGCGTATTTTCACGACTCCAAGCGATATTCTCGATTTCGTATTGGATCTCCCTAAACTGCTTCAGCTGTGCGTTCAATTCGTCGAGTGAAATAGCTATACGACCACTTAACTTCATTTCAGATAAACGTGCCGTTTGCCTATCAATAATCCGCCAAGACTTAGCTCTTTTTGCGATAAAATACTTGCTTTCAGTCTCTATATTCCCCAACAGCATATAACCACGTAGCAACGCGAGAGAAGTTTGTAATTCAGTTTCTATTACACCTAACGATCTGACCATTGGTAGCACATGATCAGAAAGGTACTCTCGCATCGTTTTTACATCTACCGTTTTTTGATAGATAAAAACCGAAGAAAATACCACTATCAATAAAATTGAAGAAAATGTAACGGTAAGTTTATGTGCCAGCTTCATTGATGTTCCCTTTGCTTTGTTCATCCAATACAGATAGGAATGTAGCCTCAGGCATTGGCTTATAAAACAAAAAGCCCTGATACATCTCAACACCAAGCTGAGTCAAAAAAGTAAATTGATCGCTATTCTCGACCCCTTCTGCAACCACCTTCAAATTCAACGCATGTGCCATATTGATGATGGCGGTAGCGATTGCCACATCGTCTTTACTGTGTGGTAAATCATCGACGAAGGATTTGTCGATCTTCAGCTTTTCTATAGGTAGCCTTTTTAAATACGCCAGTGAAGAATAGCCGGTGCCAAAGTCATCTATTGAGATGGTAATACCTCGGTCTTGAAACTCTTTTAAAATGAGCACAGCACTTTCAACATCATGTAGTATTGTTGATTCGGTTATTTCTAACTCAATGTGCTGCGACGAAATATTCCATTCATCCATAGTACTAAACATAAAGTCACATAATCGCGGGTCCAAAAACTGTTTCCCAGAGAGATTAAATGCAATTTGGATCGTTAAGCCGGCGTCATTACATTTAGCCAAGAAACAACATAATTGCCGAAAAAGTAACTTACCTAGACCAATGATTAGGCCTGACTGCTCAGCGATCGGAATAAAATCAGCGGGCGAAATAAATTGGTTATTTTGATTTCTCCACCTTACTAGAGCTTCTGCTCCTTGAATTGTTCCATAGGCATCAATTTTAGGTTGATAATAGAGCTCAAATTCATCGTGCTCGATGGCATGATGAATCGCTTCCTCTAGCTCTACTCTGTCTTTTAAAGATACCTGTTGCGTAGGTTTGAAGACTCGGACTCTATCACCATCTTGTTGAATTAGACCCGCTAATGCAATTTCAGCATCACGCAAAATATCATGTGAGTATCGATATACATGCGTATCAAAAACTAACGACGCAGAAAAGCTAATATGAAGCTTTTTTTCACCTGCTAATAAAGGCACCATCATCGTTTCCAATACTTCCTCATTCAGCCATAGCAACACCTCGTTTATAGGAGCAGGGTTTTCTATAACAAACGCTAGTTTATCGTTTGCTACTCTGGCTAAAGTGCTTTGAGGCTGTAGTACACTCGTAACTCTATTTGTAACTTCAACGGCCATGTGATCGCAAAAGTGGTGACCATAACTGTCACTGATCAATTTATAGCGATCGATAGAAATCAGCACCACAGCAAAGCTAGTAAGCTGCTTACTTTTCCTCGCTTGAATGTACATATCAAGCTTATCGAGAAAAGCCGAAGTATTTAGAGTTTGAGTCAGTGGATCCAGTACTTTGCGTTCAGTAATATCACTTATTGAACCGGCCATTCGGTAGGGCTTACCATTATCAAAACGTAAAGCGGAACCGCGCATCAACAACCACCTAAATGCGCCACTTTTATTTTGCATTCGACATTCATATTCAAAGTAGTCTGTCACTCCAGACAAATGTGCACGCAAGGCTCGTTTAAAACCAAGCATGTCATCGTCATGTAAGCGCGTTACAAATGTGGAAAAGTCTGGCTCTACTTCGCCCTCTTCTAGCCCTAATATCTGCTTCCATCTAGCGGAAAGGTAAATCTCATCTGTGGTAATAAACCAGTCCCACAGAGCATCATGTGCTCCTTTTGCTGCAAGCGCGAAGCGTTCATTTGCAACATCAACATCCTGCTTTAGTCTCTTAATAGTCAAAATGGTACCAATACGAGCCATTAGTACCTGAATGTTTATAGGTTTAGCTACAAAGTCGTTAGCTCCTAATTCTAAACACTTCACAACATTGTTAGTCTCATCATCACCGCTAATCATGACAACAGGCAGTGAAATAGCAGAGTGTTTTGCTCGTATAGAAGTAAGTACTTCAACCCCTGATCCATCTGGTAGACCAATATCCATCAGAACAATATCAAAACGATTTTTTGCCAGACAATCATACGCCATAGCAACACTGTCTCCAGCGACAATCTGCTCAAATTCATATATTTTTAAGCATTCGACAATTAACTCTCGGCTTACGAGGTCATCATCAATAACTAAAATGCTCACTTTTTTGTAATCTGGCATAATCCTTCTAACATCCTTAATTCGTAATGCTCAGAGTGATCAACATTAGACTTGCGTTAAATTCACTTCCAATAGCCAGCTATTGGTGCGTAAACTCGCCTTGCCATCTCAAAAACTCCTTGGTTAGATAAGGAAATAATTTAATATACATTTACAAACAATGAGTTAACTCATTCCTTACCCAATCCTAGAGTTAGTTATCTAACTTCCCGCGATTCTAACTTCAAAGATGAGCATATTGAGATCCCCAATACTATTATTAGAGATTAGTCTAAAAAGTGTATGTTGATAAATATTTAACCAACTAAGTCTGCAAGCTTTAACTGCTGATGAAAGAGTTGGTTGTCCTCTTTCCAATATAGATATGAACTATCTAACGATAGTTAAGTACATAGTATCTTTGTACGAGGGTGCTAATATCTCCGCCTCTAATGTAGAGGAAAAAGATAAAATACTTTGTGAAAATATTAGAAGTGAGTTTTAGTTAAAGGCTGTGATAGGGCCTGTTTATCCTGCAAGTTTGTTTTTGCAGCAGTTTGATTGGTATTTTACAAGACAGAGCCTGCGTAGCATAGCTATTCCATGTGAGTCAGGCGACAAAGACTTTGTGCTCCTACAAAGTTACCTTACCCCACATCCTTGTGGGGTAACACAGAAAAATGTCAATTTAGCGCAGTCCTTTGGGTTCACCTGAGTCCGCTTTGTTCATTGTTGCTCAACTTTTGCCTAGATTACTAGGCGGTAAGTCGAGTGTCGCGATCAAAATACACTCAGAAGAACAAAAATCGAACAAAAAAGATCAACAGGCCCAAGAGAATAGTTCGAATGACATCAGCCTATTTGATTACATAGATCAGCATAATACTAGAGGCTACTTATCTCGCAATTTTTTAATAACCCTACTCCAGCGTCCTGTGTCACCAAGACAGCTAGAGCGGCTATTCATTAGCCTAAACTACGGTTAATTAAGCTTTACGCCAAGTTGTTTTACCCGCGCTATCTTCTAACACAACGCCTAAGGCAGTTAGCGCATCACGCGCCTCATCCGCAGCAGCCCAATCTTTATTTTCACGAGCGCTGCGGCGCTTTTCAATCAATGCTTCGATTTGCGCTACTTCGTCGTCGTCTTGTTCGCCCTGTAAGAAAGATTCGGGGTCTTGCTGCGCAATACCTAAGACTTCCGCTAGTTTCACAAGAATAAACGCGTGCTCACCAGCAGCTTTTGCGTCACTATCTTTTAAGCGATTCACTTCTTTTGATAATTCAAAAATCACTGGCAGTGCTTCTGGCGTGTTGAAGTCGTCGTTCATTGCTGTCTCAAAACGTTCAACGTAAGCATTACCTTTAAGTTCGACCTCCACCAGCTCCACGCCACGTAGCGCAGTGTAAATACGCTCAAGCGACGAACGTGCTTGTTCAAGGTTTTCTTGTGAGTAGTTTAGCTGGCTACGATAATGACCATTGATCAAGAAATAGCGTACTGTTTCTCTATCAAAGGCTTTTAGCACTTCACGTACGGTAAAGAAATTGCCAAGAGACTTAGACATTTTCTCTTTGTTAACTTGTACCATGCCGGTGTGGATCCAAGTGTTCACATAACGGCCGTTATTTGCGCAGCAAGATTGAGCGATCTCGTTTTCATGATGCGGGAATTGCAGATCTGACCCCCCACCGTGAATATCAAAAAATTCACCCAAATGCTTTGAACTCATTGCGCTACACTCAATGTGCCAACCTGGACGACCTTCGCCCCACGGAGATTGCCACGCAGGCTCACCCGCTTTGGCTTTTTTCCACAATACAAAGTCAAGTGGATCATCTTTGTCTTGCGCTACTTCAACGCGTGCACCCGCCTGTAGCATTTCTAAATCTTGCTGAGATAACTGACCATATTGCTCAAACGTTGAAACATCAAACAATACATCCCCATCCTTCGCAACGTAAGCATGGCCTTTTTCAATCAAGCGCGCGATCATCTCGATGATTTCGTCCATATGCCCTGTTACCGTCGGCTCAATATCCGCAGGTAGCATATTCAACGCAGTAAAGTCTTCATGCATGGCTTTGGTCATGCGAACGGTTAGATCATTAATCGACTCTTTGTTTTCCGCGGCGCGTTTAATGATTTTGTCATCCACGTCAGTAATATTACGCACATACGTGACGTCATAACCTAAATAACGTAAATAACGGTTCATTACGTCAAATGAAACGTAAGTGCGTGCGTGTCCTACATGACAGAAATCATAGATAGTGATACCACACACGTACATATCAACCTTGCCTTCTTTGAGCGGTTTAAAAGGGGCTTTTTGGCGAGTGAGTGTGTTGAAAATCTGCAACATGTAGTTTTCTTCCTAAGTACGGTTCATTTTTTAACAAAAGTGCTTTTAATCATACCACCTGCATAGCAGCGCCTCTAGATTTTAATAACGAATTACGGCAGTTTTTTGATTTTTTACGCTGATTTTTAAGGAATGCTTTTTCACAAAAGCCCAGTTGATATAAAATAGGGTTTTATCATTCAACACGATGGACACTAACATGGTTGTTTTAGAAACAAATCACGGCGAAATCCGTATTAATCTTTTCGCTGACAAAGCGCCTGAAACGGTAGCTAACTTCCTAAACTACGTAAACAGCGAGTTTTATAACGGTACTATTTTCCACCGTGTAATCGACGGTTTTATGGTTCAAGGTGGCGGATTCGCATCGGGTATGGAACAAAAGCCAGTTGAAGCACCGATCAAAAACGAAGCAAACAACGGTGTTGCAAACAAAGTGGGTACCCTAGCCATGGCACGTACGCCAGATCCACACTCTGCAACTGCACAATTTTTTATCAATGTTAACGACAATGACTTCCTTAACTTCTCTAGCGAAACATCGCAAGGTTGGGGTTACTGTGTATTCGGTGAAGTTGTTGAAGGCATGGACGTAGTAAATAAGATTAAAGGTGTTGCTACTGGTTCTTCTGGTTTCCACCAAGACGTACCGCTTGAAGATGTGATCATCGAAAAAGCATACGTTGCTGAGTAATATCCTACTTTTTATTCAAGGCCAGTATTTATGCTGGCCTTATTAGTTTTGAGGTCCCATGGGTAAAACCTATTTTATCGCCGACTTGCATTTAACCGAGCACCGCACTGATATCACCGCCGCTTTTTTCGCTTTTCTCGACCATCATATGACCGCCGATGTCGACGCTTTATATATTCTGGGTGATTTTTTTGAAGTGTGGATTGGAGACGATGAAAAAGACCCCTACGCCCTAAGTATTGCACAAAAACTGCGAAGCTTGAGTCACCTTGGCATTCAAGTCTTTTTTATTCACGGTAACCGTGATTTTTTAATCAAACAAGCCTTTGCTGACGAATGCCAAATGACTTTGCTACCTGAACAAGCGGTGATAGATCTATACGGCACACCAACGGTGATTTTGCACGGCGACGAGATGTGTACACAAGACGAAGCCTATCAAAAGTTTCGTAAGAAGAGCCGCGGCTGGTGGTGGCCAAGACTGATGCTTGCTATGCCACTTTGGTATCGTCGCAGAGTCGCTGCAAATGCAAGACGTAAGAGCATTGAAAACCAAAAAGGCAAGCCCCTCGAGATTCTAGATGTCACCGAAGAAGCAGTGGCTGAAATGTTCGCAAAACATGGCGTAGACAATATGATCCACGGCCACACCCACAGACCAAAGGTGCACACATACCAAGGCGGTAAGGTACGCACTGTGCTTGGCGATTGGTATTCACAAAGCTCATATATCGTCGTTGATGACAGTGGCAAACAGCAGCTCCTTTGCCACCCTTTTGAATAAATTTAGTGCTTAAATAGGCGCACCTGAGTGGAACTTGAAATCAAGGTCCTGTGAGCTGATAAGTTCGTTTTCCACTTGCTGAAATAGTTGAATGCGCCCAGCTACGTCACAGCGCTTAGGATCGGTTGCGTTGGCCACTTGATGCGCTAAATCAATATAGTCTTGGTAATGTCTGGCTTCTGAGCGCAATAGCGACACATAAAACTTAGCAATTTCTTGATCTAAGTGTGGCGCAAGTTTGGCGAAACGTTCACATGAACGAGCCTCAATGTAAGCACCAATGATTAGTTTATCAACCAGGGCTGCGGGTTCATAAGTGCGAATGTGTTTAATCATTCCAGACGCATAGCGAGATGCTTGTACGTACTCGACGGGAATATCACGTGCCCTTATGATCTCTAGTACCTGTTCAAAGTGATGTAGTTCTTCTTTGATAAGCCTCACCATCTTACTCAAAATATCTTGATTGTAAGCATATTCAGGTCGTGCAGTTAGCTCACCAATCAATTCATTTTTACTGCCTGAAAACTCGCCATCACCAACACTGCGATAAATAAAATCTTCGTAAGGTTGCAACCAACTTAACAAGGTTTTTGCAGACGCATCATCTATTGCATATTTACGAATTAAGAAGGCCGCGCTTTGTGCCGCTTTTAACTCACAATGCATATGATCGATAAGCAACAATGGTAAGTGCTCGCTTTGTTTTGCTTTTTCAATCCAAGCTTGCGGGGTTTCACAGCCTAAAAATTGGTTAATAGGCGCAAGTAAATCTGTGTACTTTTCTAACATAACAACAAAAGACTAATGTGTTTGCGCCATTTTATCATAACTTCTCGCTGCAAGGTGCACCACAAGGCTATTCCCCAAGAAGTTTTAGATCATTCTGAAAATAGTAATATTGCTATTCAACTACATTTTCTTGACAAAAATTAACTCATCTCTCATAACTTAATTGAATTGTACAAAAATAGTACAAACCTATATTTGAGGGGCTAACTATGATCTTTAATCATCTATGGGGCTTATATGCTCACCCGCACGAAGAGTGGCAAACAATTGATAACCGTCACGAAAGCATGTTTTACAGTTTGTCACATATTGCACTTGTTGCGCTTATCCCAAGCATTATGGGGTATTATTCTTCGGTCTACTTAGGCTGGAGTGTTGGTACTGGGGATGCTGTCTATTTAACTCATGAGTCGGCAATATTAATTGGTGTTGCAATGTACTGCGCATTAATTGCAGGCGTCTTTATTCTGGCGTATCTCGCCCACTGGATGGCCATCACTTTTGGCTCAACGCCGACCTATACACAAACTCTAGAATTATCGGCTTACACGGCAACGCCAATGTTTATGTCGGCTTTTGCGGCATTTTATCCTGAGCTTTGGTTTGTCGTATCGGTTGGGATGGTTGCACTGGCGTACTCCGTTTACCTGCTTTATACGGGCGTGCCTATTCTTATGCATATTCCTGAAGAGCGTGGGTTTATTTATGCCAGCTCGGTTGTGACTTGTGGCCTAGTGCTGTTAGTCATCATTCTTGCTGCAACCGCTATCTTGTGGACTAATGGCATAATTAGCCCTACGTTTACGTAACCTGAGGGCGAGATAAGAAATAGATTAATCTATTTCTGCTAACGCTATTTATATTTGGTTGGAAAATGAAAAGACAAATCTTTTCTTGGCTTTTATCCTAAATGATGAATAAAAACGGCGCTTGTTTAGCGCCGTTTTTATTTTGTAGGTCGAAACATAACATGGGGTTGTCGATATTTATCGACATTTACCTTAGCAATATTTGCCGACATTTACCTTACCGATATTTGTCGACATAAATGTCGACCTACTGTGCGAATACTTCGTCGGTTTTAGCGGCACAGATAAAATCGTTTTTATGAAGACCTTTAATAGAGTGGCTCCACCACGTTACCGTCACTTTACCCCATTCGGTAAGTAGACCTGGGTGATGGCCTTCTTCTTCAGCCATATCACCCACCTTGTTTGTGAACGCAATTGCTTGTTTAAAGTTTTTAAACTTGTAAACACGCTCAAGCTGCATAATACCATCGCGTACTTCAGGTACCCAATCAGGGATCTGTTTGATTAGAACCGCTAGTTCTTCATCTGATACTTTAGGCGCATCCGCACGACACGCTTCACATTTTTGTGCACTTAAATCAGACATTGATAATTCCTTAACTTGCTAGTTTTTCTTTTGGCGGAAACTTAGGTTCAAATAACCCTAGCTCTTTTGCTTGTTCAACCAGCGACATGATATCCATTTTAGAGATCTCAAATAAGTCGTTGATTGAGTTAATTGTATAGTAAACAGGTTGCATAATGTCGATGCGATAAGGTGTACGTAACACATCTAACACTTTAAGCGGATTAATTTCTGGTTTGTCGGAGTAAACATATTGAGTCTCACCTGGGCTTGATAGCACACCGCCACCATAGATACGTAGACCTTGCTCGGTTTGCATCAAACCGAATTCGACGGTAAACCAGTATAAGCGTGCAAGGTATACGCGATCTTTCTTCTCAGCGGCATAGCCTAGCTGACCATACTTGTGTGTAAACTCGGCGAATGCTGGATTCGTTAGCATTGCACAATGGCCAAAAATCTCATGGAAGATATCTGGTTCTTGCAAGTAATCAAATTCTTCTCTTGAGCGAATAAAGGTCGCTACAGGAAACTGTTTGTTGGCAAGTAATCGAAAGAACTCGTCAAAATCAATCAGTGCCGGCACTGGTGCTACCTGCCAACCCGTTTCTCTCGCCAGTGCTTCGTTTAACTCACTTAGTTGTGGAATGCGGTCTTTTGGTAAGTTAATTTTCTCAAGGCCCGCCAAATATTCATCACAGGCTTTGCCTTCGATACACGCTAGCTGACGTGCAACTAACTCCGACCAAATTTGATTCTCTTCATCTGTCCAAGCAATAACGCCATTTTCATCTGGCTGCTTAGATACATATTTACTTGCTTTAGCCATTTTACATTCTCACTTACTTCACCCCGAGTTTATGATCTTGCAATTTCAATTGCCGTCCTGTTGATGGTTCGGAGCGCTTCAACTTGTGACTTTGATACTAAGTAAAAGTGAAGGAAAGTTTAATAGTGAGCACGTTTATCACATTTCGCACAACAAGCATTTTCGTAAACTATAAAATACACATATGTAAAACAAAAATTACACACATAATAAAAAGGGGCTAAACTCAGCCCCTTTGTAAAAATTAACTTACAGCTATATTTTATCAAACGCCTGCTTAAGATCGTCAATAATGTCTTCTACGTCTTCAAGCCCCACTGAAATCCGAATTAGTCCATCAGAAATTCCCGCAGCTAACCTTTCCTCTTGTGTATAAGGAGAGTGTGTCATTGATGCCGGATGTTGAATAAGCGTTTCCGGATCACCTAGACTTACCGCTAACGTACACAGCTCAGTCGCATTGATAAATTGTTCACCCTGCTCTAGCGAGCCGTTGATTTCAAAAGCAATTACCCCACCAGCCCCTTTCATTTGTTCACCAAGAAATTGGTAACCAGGATGCGAAGGTAAACCAGGGTAGTAGACTTTATTCACTTTAGGGTGCGCTTCTAGGAACTCTGCTACCGTTTGTGCGCTTTGACAGTGGCGTTGTACACGCAAAGCTAAGGTTTTCAACCCTCGATTGATTAACCAAGCATCATGCGGACTGATTGTAGCGCCAATGTCTTTTAACACGGTTAATTTGATAAGTTCTATGTGCTCTTTTGAACCGCACACGAGCCCTGCTACCACATCCCCATGACCATTTAGGTACTTGGTTGCACTATGCACAATAAGATCAGCACCATAATTCACAGGCTTTTGTAAAAGCGGCGTCATAAAGGTATTGTCAACGACAAACAAGAGCTCGTGCTGTTTAGCGATCTCCCCTAACATTTTCAGATCTAATACCGTCATGTTGGGGTTGATCGGCGTTTCGGCAAACAATAGTTTTGTATTTTCCTGTACCGCATCACGTAACGCTTGCTCATCGGTTAAGTCAACAAATGACACCTCAATACCGAATTTAGGCAACATATGCGCAAATAGTGCGAAGCTACAGCCATACAATGCGCTTGATGCAATCATATGGTCGCCTTGCTGCAAAAAGCTCAGCACCGATGCAGACACGGCCCCCATACCAGTGGCGGTCGCCGCAGCATCTTCCATTCCCTCAAGTCGGGCTACTTTTTCTTCTAGCTCTCGCGTCGTGGGGTTGCCTAAGCGAGTATAGATATAGCCGGGCTCTTCACCGGCGAACCGTGCGGCTCCTTGCGCTGCGTCTTTAAAGTGGAATGTTGAAGTTTGATACAAAGGAGCGGTTAACGCCCCATGTGGGTCGTCAAAATGATTGGGTCCGTGAATACACTGACTGTCATCTCTTAATTTTTTCATACTTGCCTGCTGATTTTATTATTGCCAACCAAATAAACATGGTAGTGAATTGATTAGCGTCGTTTTTGTGTAATAACCAATATGTAGGGCAGTTTAGAAAAATAGACAAGCATGCCAGATGGGGAGACGGCTAGTTCACTTGTTGTGACTAGCCTGTTTTACTTAAAGAGGTGTATAAAATTGTTGCCGTTTAATCTTTTTTGCTACGCTTTAGTAGCACATCAACGACTGAGCTAATCGCACTTTTCAAAAGGCTTTGTTTGTGCTCCAAACGTGGCAATGGTCGACAAAGTTCCATCGCCTTGTAGCCCAAACGGGCTGTGAATATCCCGGCACTTAGGCCCTGTGCCGAACGGGTAGAAAGCTTGCCAAGTAATTCAGCCCCCACACTGGTCGCAGCAAGGTCGCTTACCAGTTCACTTGCGCCAACAAATACCATTTGCTTCAACAACATTTTATATAAGGTGATGCGGCTGCGATACGCTAATCGAATACCATAATGTTTGCTGATCTTTTCTACCAGCACGACTCCGCGCCAAAGCACCGCCAGCATATCCACAAGTGCAAGTGGACTTAAAGCAACTAAGAGCGCCGATGTTGTCGCATGCTCTTGAATTAGCTTTTTAGCTTCAGCATCTTGGCCTCGGAGCAAGGTTTTTTCATATAAAGTGATGACTTCTTTGTCTGTGTGGTGAGGCTGTAATGCCTCTTCAAATGCGGCAACCTTTTGCTCTGGATGCGCTTTTAATAGTGGTGCAAGCCAAGCTCGCGCCTCGCCAATTTGGTCACTCTGTAATAAGCGCTGGGCATCATGCTTAATTTGCTGATGTTGTTTAAGCTTGCTAAGTGCGATGACTTCTGAAAATAAGAATTTAAATAGCGCCAATAAACCAAGAGACAACACGGTGGTGTATAGACTAAACAGCAGAATATTTTGCTCATAGCTCTCTATCAAGGTCAGTGCTGCTTCCACAATGATAAGTATTAATAGCGCAAGCAAAAAGCTCTGCTTAAACCCAAATCGCCAAGGCGATTCGTAAATACGTTCAATTTTCGGTAACTCGGGTTCTGGCACAGTATCAAGGCTTTCACTCACAACCAGCTCATTGCCGAGAACTTTGCCTTCACCACCCAAATGTTGAGACTCATTTTGGCTTTCAGCGTCGATGTTTAAGCGCCTACCCGAACCTTGGTAAGATTTTGTCTGATCTGTCATCTTAATTTATCTCCAATTAAGAACTGCAAAGCATGATCAAGCCTGATATGCGATAAGTTTCCTTGCCTCGCAGGTAGCGGCTCAAACGCTAAAAACTCAAATCCATTTTGGGGCCAAGCCTGCGCTTTTGGAACGTGATCAGGCGGGTTTGGTGGCACATAATTAATAAACTGCTGCTCGCCGACTGGCTTGCCGTAGATACATTGCACATGTTGCATCTCCTCTTTCACCGCCCTTGACTCAACACTTCTCACCGAAGAAAGAGACATCGTATCCACAGTGACCCCGTTGAAGCGCAGCTCATTGGCACTGTCCACCAGCATTTCATTTAACAACCTTGTCAAATTGGTCTGCTGCTCGTTCAAGACCCCATCACATTTGTTGGCGGCAAATAGCACCTTATCTATTTTTGGGTTAAATAAACGAGACAAAAAGCCACTTTTACCATGAGAAAACATGGCGAGGATCTGCTTTAACGCAACTTCTTGCTCTTTCAGTGTGTCGTAGCCATCACTTAAGCTACCCAATAGATCAACTAACACGACTTGGCGGTCAAACTGGCAAAAGTAATCTTTGTAAAATGGCGCGATTACTTGCTTTTTATAGGCTTCAAAACGCTCCACAAGCTGTTGATATTGTGAATGCTCGGTAATGTCGTTTGGGTGAACTTGTACCGGGAAAAACAGCAATATTGGCGCTCCCTCAAGGTCACCCGGGATCAACGCTCGGCCAGGTTGCAAGTTAGATAAACGAGTGTCCCGCTGCAGCTGCGCTAAAAGCGCATGGTAACTTTGTGCAAGCATTTTCAGCTTACTTTCATCCACCGCTTCCGTCCCATCAAACTGCTCGAGGAGCTGTAAAAACGTTTGTGCAAATGGCTGATATTTTGGCTTATTTAATAATGCAAATTGCTGTTCACACCACTCGGGAAAAGTCATTTTAAGTAGCGGTAAGTCCATTAACCATTCACCTGGATAATCATATAGTTCAAGGTATAGTGTATGGGTTTGCGCTAAGTGCTGTTTGAGTCCACGTTCACTATGATACCTAAACGCTAGGGTTAAGGTATTGATACGTTTGGTCGACGCAGGCCATGTTGGCGGCTCTTCCAACAAACAAGTTATTGCTTGTTGATAGTCAAAAGTTGGTACCGCCAGCGCCTTCTGGGGCTCAGGGCGACACGCAACAAGACGACCTTCACTCACGACATCTAAAAACGGTAAGTTGTCGGTGCTCGTTTGAGTAGTCAGATGTTTGATAAGAGCCGTGATAAATGCGGTTTTTCCGCTGCCACTAAACCCGGTTACGGCAAGCTTGATATGCTTATCAAAAGAGCGGTGGAGCGTTTTTTTGGCTTGTTGTTTTAACTTATCTAAGGAAGATGGGGTTCGAAAACGTGACGTAGTCATAAGTAGAAAAGTGCCCCTCAAGAAAATGCCAAGGCGGCCAATACCGCCTTATAGCTTGTCAATTTCTCTGCTAACCGTAAATTCAGGGGAAGTTACGTAGCGTTCCATGTTCTGAATGCGACCATCAAGTCGTGATAATCTGTCTTTTAGGTCGTAAAGTGCCTGTCTTGGCGGCTCGCCTTTTTGCCACACCTTAAACTTCACCGATACTTTATCTTCATCTTTTGCATCAGGCGAACGGTTTGGTGTCACTTCACGTTTATCTAAAATAAACCAGCATGCCACATACACGACGATAAATAATGGACCACCTGATAATAGCACGGCCGTGATGAATAAGATCCTAACAAGCCATAACTCCATGTTGAAATAATCGCTAAGACCTGCGCATACTCCGGCTACCTTGCCGCGACTTGGGTCACGATATAGCTCTCGCTTTAGTCTACTCATAACTTGCGCCTCCATTGTGGTGACTCTTGATCAAGTAAAGCTTCTAACGTTTCAACACGATCTGCCATTTTTTCTGCCTTGCTGGCTAATTCGATAAGCTGACGATGCTCGTGTTCACTTAACCCTTGGCTTACTTGCTTTTTGCTACGGTAGTGCAAAATTAACCAAAGTGGTGCCACGATGACCATAAAAATAATCAACGGAGCCATCAAAACTTCTGCGTCAAACATAATCTTCTCCTGCCTTCAACCTAGCTGTTATTATTGTAGTTGGTTAGCACCTACCCTGACAGTAGGTGCGACTATTTTCACTTTTCAGCCATTTTCTTTTTCAGCTGTTCAAGCTCATCGTCAATCTTTTCGTTCTTTTGCAGATCAGCAATCTCATCCGCTAAAGATTTCTTACCTAGATCGTAAGATTCGATTTGTGACTCTAGGCCATCGATTTTGCTCTCATAACGCTCAAAGCGATTTAGGGCATCATCTACTTTACTGCTGTCTAGTGCCTTTTTCACCTCTAAACGAGATTCTGCTGAGCGCTGGCGTAGTACAATCGCTTTTTGGCGCGCTTTTGCGTCGGCCAGTTTATCTTGTAATGTACTGACTTCTTGCTGCAGCTTTTCAATGTGCGTGTCTACATGCTCTAGCTCTTTTTCAAGGGCTGCAACATCCTCCGCAGACTTTTGCTTTTCAAGTAAAGCAGCACGTGCTAAATCTTCACGTTCTTTACTTAGTGCAAGCTCTGCTTTGGTTTGCCAATCATCTACCTGTGCTTTTAGCTGATCTAGACGGCGTGTTAACTCCTTTTTCTCAGCGAGTGTTTTTGCTGAGGTCGATCTTACTTCGACTAGTGTATCTTCCATTTCTTGGATAATTAGGCGAACCATTTTTTCTGGATCTTCGGCTTTATCCAAAATAGCATTGATATTAGAATTCACTATGTCTGCAAAACGAGAAAAAATTCCCATAGTGGGTACCTCTTTGGTTAATAGCTAAATTGCTTACTTCTATGTATCAAATAGCTTGCCAACTTTAACAAAATTAAAAACACAATAAAATCATAAGGTTATTTTATTTTTAAAAAGCCTTTAGTTATCCCTTTTTTTGAAATACACTAGTTATTAGTAAAAACCACTAAGAGTTAGGCAATATGAGCCGTTTTCGCCAACAGGATAATTTATTAGGCCAATCTGACAGCTTTTTAGCTGTGCTAGACAAGGTTTCACAGCTCGCTCCTTTAGAAAAGCCCGTGCTTATTATTGGCGAACGTGGCACAGGTAAAGAGTTAATTGCGGCACGTTTGCATTATCTCTCAGAGCGGTGGGATCAGGAATACGTCAAACTTAACTGCGCAGCCCTAAACGAAAACCTCTTAGAGAGTGAGTTATTTGGTCATGAGAGCGGTGCCTTTACTGGTGCAAGCAAGCGCCATGAAGGTCGATTTGAACGCGCTAACAGTGGCACACTGTTTTTGGATGAGTTAGCCAATACTTCTGCAATGGTGCAAGAAAAGCTCTTGCGTGTAATTGAATACGGCGAGTTCGAGCGAGTTGGCGGCAAGCAAACTGTAAAAGTAGATACTCGACTGGTATGCGCTACCAATGAAGATCTTCCCTCTCTTGCCGATGCTGGAGAGTTCAGACACGACTTATTGGACCGCCTCGCATTTGATGTCATCACCTTACCGCCATTAAGAGCGAGAAAAGAAGACATCTTATTATTGGCCGAACATTTTGCGATAAATATGGCTCGGGATTTAGGATGGGAGTTATTTAGCGGCTTTACCCGTAAAGCCATCGAGAAACTGCTTGATTACCCGTGGCCCGGTAATGTACGAGAGCTCAAAAATGTGGTGGAGCGTAGTTTATATCGTCATGGCAATGACCAAATTCCGGTTCATGATATTGTGTTTGACCCCTTTGCTAGCCCATTTAGGCCGAGTCAACGGATCAAAGCGCCAAATGCCCAGCCAACAACTTCAACCACTCATAAAGTTGAGCCTTTGCCTGCTGCGCAACCGAGTAACGAACAGCGGGTAGATCCAACCCTCGAATTCGACTTCCCTTGTGATTTAAAATCGCTTTCCAACGACTATGAAATCACAATGCTGCAAAAAGCACTTGAATTTAGTCAATTTAATCAAAAGAAAACTGCACAAAACCTTGGTTTGACGTATCATCAACTAAGAGGTTATTTGAAAAAATACAACCTACTGGACCAAAACCAAAAACAAGAGGCATAGTGGTGCGTAAATTGTTTTTTGGTGTGCTGTGTACCGCTTTATTTGGCTGTACAGATCAGGCGCCAAATAAAGTGAATGATAAGTCACAAGGCTTAGTATATTGTGCAGAGGCGAACCCTGTGTCATTTAATCCACAAGTGACCACAACAGGGTCTACGATTGATATTATTGCCAATCAGCTTTATGACACCTTGATCAGTATTGATCCTGAAAGCGGCGAATTCTTACCAGAGTTGGCAACGTCTTGGCAGGTCAGCGAAGACGGTAAATCTTTCACTTTTACCCTGAGGGATGATGTTCAATTTCACGATACCCTCTATTTCACCCCTACAAGAAAAATGAATGCCGATGATGTGGTATTCTCATTTAACCGTTTATTTGATGTTTACAATCCGTACCACTTTGTTGGTGATGCAAATTATCCTTATTTTCAAAGTATTGGACTCGACCAACTGATCCGCCAAGTAAAAAAAGTGGATGAACATACCGTTCGCTTTGATCTGTTCAACGCGGAAAGTAGCTTTTTATCCAATATCGCCACTGACTTCGCCGTCATTCTTTCTAAAGAATATGCCGATAAGCTTATAGAGCTTGAACATAAGCAAGATTTTGATCAAAAGCCCGTCGGCACAGGTCCGTATAAGTACCGTGAATTTTTACGTGATAACCTGATCCGATATTATCGCCATGAGCATTACTGGAAACACCCGGTATACATGGAACAATTGGTCTACGATATCACCACCAATGGCACTAGCCGCATCGCGAAAATGCTAACTAAAGAATGTGATATTACGGCGCACCCCAGTGCTACCCAGCTCACCGTGCTTGAGCAAAGAAAAGACATAGAGGTTGAAAAGGCTGCAAATCTGAATATAGGTTACTGGGCATTCAACACCGAAAAACCACCATTTGATAATCCGCTAGTCCGCAAAGCGCTTGCGCACAGCATAGATTTTGAAAAAATCATGCAAGCGGTATTTTACAACAATGGGATTTTAGCCCGCTCAATGCTTCCCCCTTCTTCATGGGCATTTGAAGCGCAACAAAAAATGCCAACATATGACCCTGAAAAAGCCAAAGAGTATTTGAAACAAGCGGGTCTTGAGGATGGTTTTTCCATGACCTTATGGGCCATGCCGGTGTCGCGAATTTACAATCCTAACGCGCGGAAAATGGCAGAGCTTATTCAACGTGATTTACGTGATATTGGCGTTAATGCCAGGATCGTTGAGTACGAATGGAATACCTTTATAGAACGCGTTGGCCGCCATGAGCACGATAGCGTGTTACTAGGCTGGGCAGCAGATACGCCTGATCCAGACAATTTCTTCAGCCCATTACTGAGCTGCACTGCGACATTTAGTGGCAAAAACCCTTCCAACTGGTGTAATCCGGAGTTTGACTTATTGCTCACCCAAGCGTTAGACACCAACGATATGGAAGAAAGAAAATACTATTATCAGCAAGCACAAAAAATGGTCATTGAGCAGCTGCCTCTCGTTCCAATTGCGCACGGGCTAAGGTTCCAAGCAACTAGCTCTGATATCAAGGGCGTCTCACTACGTCCATTTGGTGGTATTTCGCTCGCTGAGGCAAGGAGAGACTAACATGTTCGCAAAATATGCTTATCGACGACTGAGCTTGCTTTGCTTTATGTTGTTTACCCTAACTATTTTTACTTTCGCCCTCAATTATCTGTTTCCAGGTGAGTTGATCACTAACTTCAGTGGCGAAGTCAACTCAAGTTATGCCCAAACGCAGGCGCTAGTTGAAAAATACCGTATTGAAGAAAATATCTTTGTGCAATATGGCGCGTTTATGGCTCGTATGTTTGAAGGCGACTGGGGTTTATCCTTATCATCGGGCCAGCCCGTGCTTTCTCATGTGAAACATCTATTTCCAGCAACGCTTGAGCTGTGTTTATATGCTTTGACGGTTGCTGTCGTGATTGGTGTACCAAGTGGAGTAATAGCCAGCGCTTATCATAAAAAGTGGCCAGATAAGCTCATTAACTCATTAAGCTTGATGGGATTTTCCATTCCAGTTTTTTGGTTAGCCCTGCTGCTCATTATGGCATTTTGTCTGGGTCTAGGGCTTTTTCCCATGTCCGGTAGAATTGGCTTACTTTATGAAATACAGCCCGTTACTCATTTTATTCTGATTGATATTTACCTTGAAGGTTTCCCCTATGGCGGTGCCGCATTTGGGGATGCACTTCATCATTTAGCGCTACCAACCGTTGTGCTGGCTATGTACCCAACGACAGTTTTGATCCGCTTTACTCGCGATTCTATGCTCGAAGTCCTCGACCAGAACTATATTAAAACGGCTAGAGCAAAAGGCCTTAATCGCAGCCAGCTTATCATTCACCACGCGCTGAGAAATGCGCTGCTACCAGTGATAAAACAAATTGGTCTCCAATTTAGCACGCTCATCACACTTGCGATGATCACTGAGGTGATATTCTCTTGGCCTGGGATCGGTCGATGGTTGATTGAAAGCATCTATCAACGTGATTTCCCAGCTATTCAAGGGGGACTGCTCGCGGTGTCTTTCTTCGTTATCATTGCCAACATGTTGTCTGATTTTATTCACTCGATACTCGACCCGCTCGCAAGGAATCAGGCTCATGGCAAAGTTTAATCTATTTACCGAAGAGTCTAATCGCTCACCTTTATTTAGGTTATGGCGTAAATTCCGCTCAAATCACGTTGCGCTAGTGGGTTTGTGGCTGTTTGTTGCCTTAACGGTATTGGCGTTAACAGCTCCGCTGATCGCGCCCTATGGTGTTAACCAGCAGCATGCTGATGCCCTGTTACTGCCACCTTCTTGGCATGATGATGGCGATGTGCGCTTTATACTTGGTACAGATGATTTGGGGCGAGACATCTTGTCGCGCTTAATGAACGGAGCAACATACACGTTTGGTTTATCTATCATTGCGGCCTTGGTTACCACGGCACTCGGCGTCGTACTTGGTACGCTTGCTGGCGCCAGCCGAGGCTTGAAATCTAGCTTTCTTAATCATTTATTGGATATTACGCTCGCCATTCCTTCGTTACTGCTGGCCATTATCATCATTGCTATACTGGGGCCAGGTTTGATGAATACGGTGTGGGCGATCATCTTCGCGCTATTGCCACAATACATCCACTCGATTAGAAACTTAGTGGTCACTGAGCTGAGTAAAGACTATATCATTGCCTTTAAGCTTGATGGTGCAACACGCTGGAAATTGCTCGTCCGTGGCATATTGCCTAACATTTACGAGCATATCGTGGTTATCTTCACCATGGCGCTGTCGACTGCTATTTTGGATATTGCCGCACTTGGTTTCTTAAAGCTCGGTGCGCAGCCTCCATCTACCGAATGGGGTGCTATCTTACAAGAAAACTTAAGTTTAATTTATCTCGCGCCTTGGACTGTAGGCCTCCCAGGTGTATTGCTCTTTTTGGCAGTACTGTCTACCAACTTAGTTGGCGATGGACTGCGTGAAGCGCTGAAACAACGTAAGGCAGATTAATGCAATTACTAGACATTAAGAACCTCACCATTGAACTACGTACCGAAGACGGTGTTATTCGCGCGGTTGATAAGGTCAACCTTAGCCTTAAAGAAGGCGAAGTGCATGCGCTTGTCGGTGAGTCTGGCTCTGGTAAAAGTCTAATCGCCAAGGCCATTGTGGGGGTGCTCAATCAGCGCTGGACAGTAACCGCAGATCGCATGCACTGGCGTGGTGTTGACCTGATGCGTTTATCTTCAGAAAAGCGCAGAAAGCTAGTCAGCCAAGACATTGCGATGATTTACCAAGAGCCAAGTCGAAGCCTTGACCCGACCGCCACTATTTTCGACCAAGTCGCGGAGTCTATTCCCGATAGCGTCTTAAAAGGTGGCTTTTTTGGTCGTAGAAAAGCACGAAAAGAAAAGGTTCGAGCACTATTGCACAAAGCTGGGATCCGAGACGATAAAAAGATCTGCAGCAGTTACCCACATGAGCTTTCTGAGGGAATGTGCCAAAAAATCATGATTGCGATGGCCATCGCCAGAAGCCCTAAACTACTTATTGCCGATGAGCCAACCACTGCACTTGAGAGCACCGCCCGCGCGCAAGTATTTCGATTGCTCAAGGCATTAAACCAACTTAAAAACATGTCGATATTAATGATTTCGCATGAGCTGGAAGAGATCTCCGACTGGTCCCATGCAATGCATGTGCTCTACTGCGGACAGATGGTTGAAGCAGGCCCTACTCAGGCTATTTTTAAACAGCCATTGCATCCCTACACCCAGGCGCTGGTTAAGAGTTTACCTGACTTTGGTCAAGGACTCGGTCACAAAGAAGCATTTTATGCCTTGAAAGGCACTATTCCCCCATTACAGCATTTACCCATAGGATGCCGCTTGGGCCCGAGATGCCCTCAAGCGCAAAAAGAATGTGTCGTCACGCCAAGGCAAAGTCGCTCGCATGGTCATAGTTACGCTTGCCACTTTCCGTTAATTAAGGTGAAGCAAAAATGCAACCCGTCTTAAAAGTACAGTCTTTAAACAAGTCCTACACTTCTCGTCAAGGACTGTTCAGACGCCGCTCGTTGCAGGTACTCAGAGATGTGTCGTTTGCGCTTGCTCCCGGACAAACCCTCGCGATCATAGGCGAGACTGGCTCTGGTAAAAGTACGCTCGCCAAAGTACTTGCCGGTGCCGACATGGCAGACTCAGGACAAATATTACTAAACGGCCAAATTGTAGAAGACGCTGGTATTCGCAATCATGACTGCCGTACTATTCGCCTTATCTTTCAAGACCCAACTCGCTCGCTCAACCCGGGTCTCACCATTGGGGATATGCTTGATGATTGCCTGCAATACAATACTGAACTCACCGAAGAGCAGCGTTATAAGAAAATCCGCATCACACTCGGCCGAGTCGGGCTACTTGGCGAACACATAGACTATTATCCTCATATGTTTAGTGGCGGACAATTACAGCGGGTTGCCTTAGCGAGAGCCCTTATTTTAGACCCTAAAGTGCTGGTACTAGATGAAGCGCTGTCATCATTAGACCCATCCGTACGTGCACAAACCGTAAATCTGCTGCTAGAGCTACAAGCAGCAACGGGACTTGCGTATGTGCTTATCACACATCATTTGAGTTTGGTTCGTCATATGAGTGATGAGATTTTGGTATTAAATCGCGGCAAAGTTGTCGAATATGGCGAAACGGAGTGTGTGTTCAATACGCCAAAATCTAAAACCATGCAGAAGCTGCTGTCAGCTTAATTTCGCGAGGGAATGAGAAGTGGATTTTAGTGCCCATCTGTTATTTTTCTTCTCACTAGTTGGAGTATTTAACGGCTTTATTCTCGGCGCCCTACTGCTAGTAAAATTTCAGGAGGCAAAAGCACTGCGCTGGGTGTCGGTGCTCCTCATTTTACTTTGTATTCGAATTGGTAAATCAGTCCTTTTTTACTTTAACCCAGAGCTGGATAAAACGATCCTGCAAATAGGTTTGAGTGCCTACTTTTTGCTTGGTCCCTGCCTGCTCAACTTTGTACTCGCAAGCTACAGTAAAACCAAAAATCGTTATCTAACAATACACTTTTTGGCATTAAGCGGTTTTATTATTGGATTTGGTATATTCATGCCCTATCAGCTTCACCCTGAAATTTGGCAAACGTGGGGTTACAAAGGCACATCCTATTTTTGGCTAGGTTATTTACTGATAAGTTCTTATACTTTTTATCGTCTAGCTACGGCCAAAAGCGCCAATAACAACGCCGAGTTTCATCTATCTATGGTTGTTATCTGCGGTTGCTGGCTCATTTGGGCCGCGTATTTCTTTTCGTCATTCACTTCTTACATCACAGGAGCACTCACCTTCAGCTTTGTGCTCTATTTAAGTATCCTTTTCGCACCCAAATTACTACGAAAACCAACTGCTAATGAAAAGAAATATGCCAATACGCACATAAGCGACGATGAGTACAATCAGCTCATAGCCAAACTGGAGTCGCTAATGTCAGAAAGCAAGCTATTTACTGAGCCGGATTTAACGCTACCCCGATTAGCCAAACGATTAGGCACGAGCCACAACAAATTATCGCAAATAGTAAATCGCCACTATCATTGTAACTTTAAACAATATCTCAATGGCTTGAGAGTTGAATATGCGAAACACTTGCTTTCGAGCACCAACATGCCGCTGGAACACCTTGCACTGGAGTGTGGTTTTAATTCTGCATCCACATTTTTTGCCGCATTTAAGAAGCTCACAGGGTACTCTCCAAATAACTTTAAGCACTCCGAAAACATACTCTCAGACTCCTAAAATATACTCTAGGTGACTGCTTTAATTAAATAAGTTTATGTTTCTTCTGAGTCATTACAGGAGAAACTTATGACCCTATCAAAACTAGTACCATTGTTATTTTTGCTACTTATCCAAACCAGCAGCGCTGTCGCTTTTGAGGATGAGACCGCTAAAATTACCGCTACATTAAACCACTACATCAGTGGCACCGCCAATAACCAGCCTGAAGTGATAAGAAAAGCGTTTCATCCCGACGCGATGCTTATTTTAGAAAAGTCAGACCAAGCGATGTGGCAAGTCCCGTTGAAAGAGTATTTGAGTTGGTATAAAGGCTCGAAAAAAGACACTGGCAGGCGCGCCAAAATTCTAAATATCAGCGTGAATGACCACCTTGCACAGGCCAAAATCCGTATTGATATATTGAAGTCAAACGTACAGTACATCGACCACCTACTCCTAAAGAAAATAGCTGGCACATGGCAAATCATCAGTAAATCTGCGCAGCAAACCACTCTAACTTCCCAGCAAGTAACGAACTTAGGTCGCCGAGTGCTCATTGTCGCATCAAGCAAGGCCTTTCACGGCGATAGTCAGCTGCCAGCTGGCACGAGCTTCGAAGAACTACTCAGTGCCTATGACGTATTTACCCAAGCTGGACTAATTGTTGATTTCGTCAGCACACAAGGTGGCGCTTTAAACCTGAGCTATATAAATACTTCAAACGGTGAACATAAAAAGTACCTTTACCAACCTGACTATATGTATGCACTCAGCAACACAATGCGCCCAGCTGAAGTCGACCCTAGCCAATATGCGGCAATCTATTATGTTGGCGGCAGCAATGCCATGTACGAAGTAGCGGAAAACCCTACTCTACAACATATAGCTATGCATATATATGAACAAAACCATGGTGTTGTTGCCGCAGTATGCCACGGCACAGCAGGTATCGTTAATTTGCGCTTGAAAAATGGCGAGTATCTCATCAAAGGAAAGCAAATTACCGGTTACCCTACCGCATTTGAAAATCCAGATAGAGCCTATTTCAAGCATTTTCCTTTTCAAATTCAGCCTAAAGTGGAAGAGCTGGGAGGGAGTTTTGAGTATGGGGAGCGGAATGCGTCTTTTATCAAGGTAGATAGCCGCATAGTGACGGGGCAGAATTATCAGTCTTCACAAGCGGTTGCAAGCACCGTACTTGAACATATTCAATAATACCAATCCCTGTGCTTAAGTAGTCACAAGGAATAAAAAAGGCGCCGTGTTGGCGCCTTTCTGCTATCTAAAAATGATTATTGCTGCTCTGCGACCTGAAGCTGTGGTCTTTTTACTTCAGACTTAGCTTCAAGTGCTGCTAGTAGCTCAAGATAGTTTTTGTTTGCGTAAGAAGCGGTGATTGACTGCTTCTGCTGCGCATCAACCTTGCCATCAACTTCAGGCGTGGTGACTGACTTCAGCACCACAAATGCCGAATCGCCATTACCAAGCTCTACAAGTGCAGATTCTGTTTCTGCCACACCCGGCTGAGGCAATTTAAATGCTTCAGCTGCAATAGCTGGTGGTACGTCGTAGCTACGACGCTTAAGCTCAGACACGCTCTTCACTTCGATACTTTGTGCTTTGGCAATCTCAGTTAAAGTAGAACCACCTTGTAGTTGCTCAAATAGTGACTGTGCTTTCTCTGCAATTAATGTCGAGGCTTTTTCATTGCTCAACTGCGTTTTGATCTGCGCGCTGACTTCCTCAAGAGGCTTAGTCGCTGCCGCTTTATGCTCAGCAACGCGAACCACCACGATATGCTCTGGTGCAACTTCTAACACTTCTGAGTTTACGCGGTCTTCTAGCAGCTCTGGCGTAAAGATAGTATTGCTTATCGCTGGTGAATTCAGTGGCTCAGGAAGCGCGTTACGACTTACCAGTTCAGTTGATTTGATCTCAACGCCAGCGGCTTCAGCAGCGTCTTGTAGCGAGTCGGCCATTTCAAAAGCAAGTTCAGCTACACGGGTTTGCTTTTGATAAAACGCATCGATCTTAGCTGCTTTTTCAAGCTCTGCACGAAGGTCGTCTTTTACGTCTTCAAAAGACTGTGCCTGTTGGCGCTGAATGTCTGTTAGCTTGATAATATGGAAACCAAACTCAGATTCAACCACTTCAGATACATCACCTACCGCGGCAAGCGCAAATGCTGCATCTTCAAACGCCGGATCCATCATGTCTCTTTCAATCCAATCTAGATCACCGCCAAGCTCAGCGCTCACCACGTCGTCAGATTTTTCTTCTGCAACAACGGCAAAATCAGCACCATTATTCAATTCAGCCAGAATTTCATCTGCTTTTTGTTTAGCAGCTTCAGCATCTTCACTTGCATCAACAAGAATGTGTGACACGCGGCGTCTTTCAGGTTCAAGATATTGGTTTTTTTGCTCTTCGTAATACGTTTTTAACGCTTCTTCAGTCACAGGTTCTGCAGGCGCTAAATCTTCAGCTTTTAGCTCGATATAGTTAACCGCCACCAATTCTGGAGCTTGGAACTGAGTTTGATTCAAGTCGTAATAGTTCTGAACTTCTTCGTCTGACACTGACACTTCATCTTTCACCAACTCTTTGCTTAATACCGCATAGTCGATAGCACGAGTCTGTTGCTGTAGCGCAATAGACTGCTGAAGTTCGTTTTTCAGTACAAAATCAGTGCCTGCAACCGCTGAGATTAACTGCGCACGAGTCATCTCGTCACGAAGATATTCACGGAAGCTATCTGGCTGGAAGTTCATTTGACGGATAACTTGTAAGTAACGGTCGTTACTGAATTCTCCACCAATTTGAAAATATGGCATTTCAACAATCGCTTTTTTAACCTGCTCATCGCTCACACGAAGACCAAGCTCTTTAGCTAGTTGGGTTTGTAATTCTTGTTGTACTAATTGATCAACAACACCTTGGCGAATTTGCGCCATATAATTAGGATCGGCTGCAATCTGTGCAAAGTATTCGCCAAACTGTTGCTCTAGTCGTGCACGTTCATTCGAGTAAGCACGAGAAAACTTAGTTTGTGAAATCTTTACTCCGTTCACTTCTGCGACAGGCTGCTCTGTGGTTTGACCTAGGTAACCACCGATCCCTGCTAACGCAAAAGATAAGATGACTAAACCTAATACGATTTTAGCCGCCGGGCCTTGCGAGCCTTCTCTGATCTTTTCAAGCATTTATTGTTTCTCTTATCTAAGTCAAAGCACCTAAGCACTTTGTGTTTGCTAGATTTGGGTTAAGCATTACACCAATCAGATTAGTGATGGTATAAAAAAAGCGTATCTTAGCAGATACGCCTTTTATCTTGAAGCAGTTCGCGATGACTCTGCACCGCCTAATTCAAATTGAATTAGTTTACTGCGTCTTTAAGCGCTTTACCCGCTTTGAAAGATGGGATGTTAGCTGCTGCGATTTGAATAGTCTCACCAGTTTGTGGGTTACGACCAGAACGTGCAGCACGCTCGCGCACTGAGAAAGTACCAAAACCTACAAGTGCAACAGAGTCACCGTCTTTTAGTGCACCCGTTACAGACTCAATGAATGAATCTAGCGCACGACCAGCAGCCGCTTTAGAAATGTCAGCATCAGCTGCGATTTGATCGATTAATTGAGATTTATTCACAATATCATCCTCTTCCATAGTTATTGTCAAAAGTTACTTCTTACTGGTAACTTTTGCTATTCATTTAGAGACATCACAGCGACTCTCTAATTCTCGAAATCTTTCTCAAGCCTAGTGATTACGGGGCTTCCGAACCAGTAGGCTTGAATACAGTGCCTAACTTAACACACCTTTTGGATTTGAAAAGCCTTTTCACTCAATTTTTTGGCTTTTTTCTTAGTTTTTTTGCGATTCCACGCTAAAACTGTCTATTGGGTGCGCTAACGCCAGTGATAATACCTCATCAATCCATGACACCGCATGAATATCAAGCCCTTCAAGAACATTCTCAGGAATTTCTTTTAAGTCACGCTCGTTCTTTTTCGGTATTAAAACTCGTTTAATTCCACCACGGTGCGCTGCCAATAATTTCTCTTTCAGACCACCGATAGGCAGAACTTCACCACGCAAGGTAATTTCACCTGTCATCGCAACATCTGCACGTACTGGATTGCCAGTAAGGCTTGATACTAAGCCTGTTACCATCGCAATACCGGCGCTCGGGCCGTCTTTTGGTGTTGCACCTTCAGGAACGTGAACATGAATATCACGTTTCTCGTAGAAATCGTCATTAATGCGTAGTTTGTCAGCACGGTTGCGTACTACCGTCATTGCCGCCTGAATTGACTCTTGCATCACATCGCCCAGCGAGCCGGTGTAAGCAAGTTTACCTTTACCTGGTACTGCCGCACATTCGATAGTGAGTAAGTCACCCCCTACTTCCGTCCATGCAAGACCGGTAACTTGACCAACTCTATCGCCGTCTTCCGCCTTGCCGTAATCGTGACGTTGTACACCTAAGAAGTCTTCAAGATTTTCTTGGTTAATCACAACTTGCTTAACATTTTTATCTAGCAAGATGTTCTTAACTGCTTTTCGGCATAACTTAGATACTTCGCGCTCTAGATTACGGACACCCGCTTCACGCGTG
Source organism: Pseudoalteromonas sp. OF7H-1 (assembly GCF_022347825.1). Classification (NCBI taxonomy): domain Bacteria; kingdom Pseudomonadati; phylum Pseudomonadota; class Gammaproteobacteria; order Alteromonadales; family Pseudoalteromonadaceae; genus Pseudoalteromonas; species Pseudoalteromonas sp. OF7H-1. The sequence goes on from NZ_JAKRFX010000009.1 coordinate 191,217, forward strand.
TAGTAGCGGATAATGCCAATGATCGCGCTGTCTTCTATATTGATTTCAGACTCTTTTAATCCATTGCGTTTCACTTGCTTTGGAATTAAGTGCTGCTTGGCAATATTTAGTTTTTCGTCCTCGGTGTAACCAGCAAGACGAATGACTTCCATACGGTCTAATAATGGACCTGGAATGTTAAAGCTATTAGAAGTCGCAACAAACATAACATCAGACAGATCGTAGTCCACTTCTAAATAGTGGTCCGCAAAGTTGCTATTTTGCTCTGGATCTAACACTTCTAGTAGAGCCGATGCAGGGTCGCCGCGCATATCCGATGACATCTTATCGATTTCATCCAACAAGAAAAGCGGGTTCTTTACGCCAACTTTCGACATGCTTTGGATCAATTTACCCGGCATTGAGCCAATATAAGTTCGTCTGTGACCACGAATTTCAGCTTCGTCGCGCACGCCACCGAGCGCCATACGTACGTACTTACGGCCAGTCGAACGCGCGATAGATTGACCTAAACTGGTTTTACCAACGCCTGGAGGGCCGACTAAGCATAAGATAGGACCTTTAAGCTTATTGGTGCGCTGCTGTACCGCTAGATATTCGATAATGCGGTCTTTCACTTTCTCAAGACCATAATGATCGGCATCGAGTATCTTTTGTGCACCAGCTAGATCTTTTTTCACCTTGGAGCGCTTTTTCCAAGGTACATTGATCATCGTCTCAATGTACGAGCGTACAACCGTCGCTTCCGCAGACATAGGTGACATCATTTTAAGTTTGTTAAGCTCTGAAAGCGCTTTTTCTTCCGCTTCTTGCGGCATATTCGCTTCGCTAATACGCTTTTTCAGGGCTTCAAATTCGTCAGGTACATCATCCAGCTCACCAAGCTCTTTCTGAATAGCTTTCATTTGCTCATTCAGATAGTACTCTCGTTGGGATTTCTCCATTTGCTTTTTAACGCGTGAGCGGATCTTTTTTTCTACTTGAAGTAAATCAATCTCGCCTTCCATCAACGCCATCAAATACTCGAGACGTTCGGTCACGTCGTCAATTTCTAGCACCTTTTGTTTTTCAGGTACTTTAATTGGCATATGAGCAGCCATCGTATCCGCTAAGCGTGCAGCTTCATCGATACCCGATACTGAAGTTAGTACTTCTGGTGGGATCTTTTTATTTAGCTTCACATAGCCTTCGAACTGGCTAATTGCGCTGCGAACTAATATGTCTTGCTCTTGCTCATCCACATCCTGAGATGGAATGTACTGAGCTTGCGCCAAGAAATATTCGTCTGTAATTAGAAACTCATCTATTTTTGCGCGTTGAGTACCTTCAACCAGCACTTTCACTGTGCCATCAGGTAGTTTGAGTAACTGTAGTACCGTTGCAATGGTACCAGTCTGATAGACATCATCAGTGCTTGGGTCATCAACTGAGGCGTCTTTTTGCGCAACTAAAAAGATTTGCTTGTCATTGTCCATCGCAGCTTCTAGGCATTTTATTGATTTTTCTCGGCCTACAAACAGCGGGATCACCATATGCGGATACACCACTACGTCGCGTAGCGCTAGCACTGGAATTTCTACTCGATCCGTTCTTTCAAGCGTCATTATGTTCTCTTCGCACTTCAATTAATTTTGGGAATACTGAGCTATATGGGGATAACGCAGATAAAGTTCAATAGTTTATAGTAATCCGCATCAAGTAGAGATCAATTTAACGGATAAAAAGCTTAGTTTTGACACTCAATTTACCGTGGTGGAATGTATAAAAAATTCCCCTAAAAACTTGTCTCACTATTGCCCTTTATTGTTATAGCAATCTGACTATATTGGTTTCTATCTGATGTTGACTAAGAAATAAAAAGGAGCGCTAGGCTCCTTTTTTCAATCTCATACTGAGCTATTCAGACGCCGCTTTTTCTTTACCATTATTTTCGTAAATCATAATAGGGTCTGATTCGCCTTTGATCACCGTTTCATCAATGACGACTTTACTCACTTCTTCTAATGAAGGAAGCTCATACATAGTATCAAGCAATACGCCTTCGACGATCGAACGCAGACCACGGGCACCCGTTTTACGCTCCATCGCTTTATGAGCAATCGCTCGTAGCGCATCTTCACGGAATTCAAGATCAACGCCTTCCATCTTAAATAGCGCCGCGTATTGCTTAGTGAGTGCATTCTTCGGCTCATTTAGGATTTCAATTAGTGCTTCTTCATCCAGTTCAGTCAAAGTCGCAACTACAGGCAAACGACCAATAAATTCAGGAATTAAGCCGTACTTAACTAAATCTTCAGGCTCTACGTCTTTAAATGTTTCGCTTAATGAGCGCTCAGAGTCTTTAGATTTAACTTCAGCACCAAAGCCAATTCCAGTATTTTTTGTACTGCGCTGTTCGATGACTTTATCTAGGCCTGCAAACGCACCACCACAGATAAACAAGATCTTAGAAGTATCTACTTGTAAAAACTCTTGTTGCGGGTGCTTTCTACCACCTTGTGGCGGAACAGATGCAACCGTGCCTTCAATCAGTTTTAGTAGTGCTTGCTGTACACCTTCACCTGACACATCACGGGTAATCGATGGATTGTCAGATTTTCTTGAAATTTTGTCGATTTCATCAATGTAAACGATACCACGTTGTGCTTTCTCAACGTCGTAATCACATTTTTGCAGAAGCTTTTGAATGATGTTTTCAACATCTTCACCCACATAACCGGCTTCGGTTAATGTCGTTGCATCTGCCATTGTGAATGGAACATCAAGTAAACGTGCAAGCGTTTCTGCTAGAAGGGTTTTACCACTACCCGTTGGACCGATCAGTAGAATATTACTCTTGCCAAGTTCTACATCACCTTTGCCGCCTTGGTTACGCAGGCGCTTATAATGATTATAAACCGCAACAGACAAGACTTTTTTAGCGTGGTCTTGACCTATCACATAATCATCTAAGTGATTTCTGATCTCTTTTGGCACAGGTAATTTATCAGACGCGTCATGCTTAGGCGCAATATCTTTGATTTCTTCCCTAATGATGTCGTTACAAAGTTCAACGCACTCGTCACATATATAGACAGATGGACCGGCAATTAACTTACGAACTTCATGCTGGCTCTTACCGCAAAATGAGCAGTAGAGTAGCTTGCTATTCTTATCGCCGTCTGTTGGAGTGTCTGACATTCAGCTACCTCATTCAATTGCTGTTATCTCTAGATAACATCGTATTTCTTTTAACTATACCAAAGAAATTTGGCTTTGGCACAGTAGAAGCCGATGAATTCAACTCATCGGCTAATTCATAATCACTTAAGCTCTCGACGAGAGTGAACTGCATCAATCAGGCCATATTCTAACGCTTGATCTGCAGTCATAAAGTTGTCTCTATCTGTGTCATGCGCAACCACATCATAAGGCTGACCGGTGTGATCTGCCATTAAGCGATTCAACTTCTCTTTAATCGCCAAGATTTCGCGGGCGTGAATTTCAAAATCAGAAGCCTGACCTTGGAAACCACCTAAAGGTTGGTGGATCATCACACGAGAATTAGGTAAGCAATAACGTTTACCTTTAGCACCGCCAGATAGCAAAAATGCCCCCATACTCGCAGCTTGACCAACACAAACCGTACTAACGTCAGGCTTGATAAAATTCATCGTGTCGTAGATTGACATTCCAGCGGTCACAGAACCACCTGGTGAGTTGATATACAGGAATATATCTTTGTCAGGGCTTTCTGATTCCAAGAACAGCATCTGCGCCACAATTAGATTGGCCATATGGTCTTCGACTTGACCAGTTAAGAAAATAATACGGTCTTTTAACAGTCGTGAGTAAATATCATAAGAACGCTCGCCTTTAGCCGTTTGCTCCACGACCATAGGTACTAACGCATTGATTGGATCGATCATACCATCATTCATGTTTTTTATTCCTTATTAGCACAGAATCTATTGCCTATTCGCAGCAACTTTATTGGACTTAGCGCGGTCCATAAAAACATTCTGTGATCGGTGTTTAGGCTAATACTTTTTTGAGCGAATTGAAACGAGTAGATATAACTGTAGCAGTAATACTCAACGAAACCTGACTCGTAAAATAAGTATAGCTAATAAAATAAGCCATGCCTCAAGATATAAGTACTTAATGCTTCAATATCAAGGCCTAAAAACAAAAATGGCCCGAATTCTCTATTAGAGTAACTCGAGCCATTTAAACTTCAGCTTAGCTGTAAGTCAATGATTTCTTCAAAGACTTATTGAGCAGCCTGTGGATTCATGATGTCGTCGAATGACTTTTCAACATCAGAAACAGATGCAGCAGCAAGTACTGCTTCAACTGCTAGCTCTTCCATCGCAACGTTGCGCATTTGCTGCATTAGTTGATCGTTTGCTTTGTAGTATGCCACTACTTCACTTGGATCTTCGTATGCAGAAGCAACTGTGTCGATTAGTTCAGCAACCTTATCTTCATCAACTTTGATGTCGTTCGCTTTGATCACTTCACCTAGTAGTAGGCCAGTTTTCACGCGAGTTACTGCTTGCTCGTGGAATAGCTCAGCAGGAAGCTCAGGCATGTTTTGTGCGTTGCCGCCAAAACGTTGTGCAGCTTGTTGACGAAGTGCATCGATTTCTTGGTCGATTAGTGCTTTTGGCACTTCAACTTCGTTAGTTTCTAGAAGACCTTTGATAGCTTGATCTTTCACGTTCGCTTTAACCGCTTGGTTTAGCTCACGCTCCATGTTCTTCTTAACTTCTTCTTTAAGTGCGTCAACGCCGCCTTCAGCAACACCAAACTTAGTTGCGAACTCGTCAGTTAGTTCAGGAAGCTCTTGAACTTCAACTTTCTTCACAGTGATTGTGAATTGAGCCGCTTTACCTTTTAGGTTTTCAGCGTGGTATTCTTCAGGGAAAGTTACGTCAGAAACAACTTCTTCACCTGCTTTTTTACCAACGATACCGTCTTCGAAGCCTGGGATCATACGACCTTGACCAAGCTCTAGAGGGAAGTCTTCAGCTTTACCGCCTTCGAACTCTTCACCGTCGATTGTACCAACGAAATCAACCGTTACACGGTCTTTTTCACCAGCTGCAGCATCGCTCTCAGTCCAAGAAGCGTGTTGCTTACGAAGCGTTTCAAGCATGTTCACTAGGTCTTCATCAGTGACAGAAACTGCCGGCTTCTCAACCGCGATTTTGTCTAGATCTTTAAGTTCAACTTCTGGGTATACTTCAAAAGTTGCATCGAATTCTAGATCTTTACCAGCTTCTAGTGACTTAGGAGCAAAAGATGGTGCGCCTGCAGGGTTGATTTTCTCAGCAATGATTGCTTCGATATAGTTACGCTGCATCAGATCGCCAGCAACTTCTTGACGTACAGCTGCGCCGTAACGCTTAGTGATGATTGACACTGGAACCTTACCAGGGCGGAAGCCATCGATACGCTGTGTTCTTGACAGTTGTTGTAGGCGTTTTTTAACTTCAGTCTCAACGTTCTCTGCAGGAACGGTGATGGTCAGACGGCGCTCAAGGCCTTGAGTCGTCTCAACAGAAACTTGCATGATTTACCTCAATCTTCATTTTTGGGCGACAAAGCGCCTTCCTTACTAACAAGACAACCATCATGCTTTTTATGGGCCTTCGGCTAAGTTGCCAAACTCTCCGTTGCATGTGACGCTTGTTGCCTGCCCTACGGGCACTACGTTAATTAATAGACGCGGCATTATAACCTATTCAACGACGGAGTCGAGCAATCAGGTTAAATAATTAGGCATATTGGTGCTAATTGATTAAAAGTTAGTAAATTTGAAATAAATGACTGAGATACTAGAGAGAAAGTGGTCGGCGATGCAGGATTTGAACCTGCGACCCCTTGGACCCAAACCAAGTGCGCTACCAAGCTGCGCTAATCGCCGAACATATATATTTTGTAGAAGTGGTCGGCGATGCAGGATTTGAACCTGCGACCCCTTGGACCCAAACCAAGTGCGCTACCAAGCTGCGCTAATCGCCGACTAATTTTGGCATGTAGATGGGGCGACTGATGGGACTTGAACCCACGACAACCGGAATCACAATCCAGGGCTCTACCAACTGAGCTACAGCCGCCACTACATGTGGATTAAAATAAGATGGCGCACCCTGAAGGATTCGAACCTTCGACCGACGCCTTAGAAGGGCGTTGCTCTATCCAGCTGAGCTAAGGGCGCAAACTCGTAAACATCTTCATGCTACTTTCTTATTTTAAAAGTGGTCGGCGATGCAGGATTTGAACCTGCGACCCCTTGGACCCAAACCAAGTGCGCTACCAAGCTGCGCTAATCGCCGACTGTGACCTTGGAGAACTAAGAACCTTTTTATCGGTGAGTCCTCGTTGGCAACGGGGTGCATAATAGTGATTTGCCCGAAGTAGGTCAAATATTTTTTTTAGTTTTTGTTTCAACTGCCTAATTTTGCCACAAATTGTTGATAAAACAGCTGACTTAAACAATTTTTGAACACTTCTTGTAGAACAGATCATGAAAACCTTTGCTTTTACGCAATGCAAACTTGGCGGACTGGCTGTTTTTTGAGAAAATAGCGGGCAAATGTCCTCCTTGGTAATAACTAAAGGGACATATAAATAGAGCGACCCCATTTTTCATCTGTATTAAGCAATCATTTCATCAATATATGAAAGTGCTTGTATAGAAGAATTTAAAGGCTCTATCATCGTTCAAGTTTTTTAACCCTTAATATAGGTCAATCATGACGGCAAACATCATTGATGGCAAAGCTATCGCGAAACAAGTTCGTTCTACTGTTGCACAACGAGTTCAAGACAGACTAGCGCAAGGTCTAAGAGCGCCTGGCTTGGCTGTGGTATTAGTAGGCCAGGATCCTGCGAGCCAAGTTTATGTTGGTTCAAAGCGTAAAGCCTGTGAAGAAGTCGGATTTGTTTCTAAATCTTTCGACTTACCAGGTGATACAAGCGAAGAGCAATTACTTGCGCTTGTTGATGAGCTTAATGCAGATCCTGAAGTTGATGGGATCTTAGTACAATTGCCGCTACCTGAAGGCCTAGACGCAGAAAAAGTGTTAGAGCGTATTGATCCTCATAAAGATGTCGACGGCTTTCACCCATATAACGTAGGTCGTCTTGCCCAAAGAATGCCAGCACTGAGACCTTGTACGCCAAAAGGGATCATCACCCTACTCGACTCTACCGGTGTGCGTTATAAAGGCATGCATGCTGTTGTGGTTGGTGCTTCAAACATCGTTGGTCGCCCTATGTCACTAGAGCTGCTACTTGCTGGTTGTACTACAACCGTTTGCCATAAATTTACGCAAGACCTCGAAACCCATGTGCGTCGTGCCGATCTACTGGTTGTGGCGGTCGGTAAACCTGAGTTTATTCCAGGCGACTGGGTTAAAGAAGGCGCGATTGTCATCGATGTAGGCATTAATCGCTTAGAATCAGGCAAACTGGTAGGTGACGTGCAATACGACATCGCAGAACAAAATGCGAGCTTTATTACCCCAGTGCCAGGTGGTGTGGGCCCAATGACCGTCGCAAGCTTAATCGAAAATACGCTAGAAGCGTGTGAAAAATATCACAGCTAAACGCTGTTCGTTTATAGCTATAATAAAAGCCTCAGTTGAGGCTTTTATTATTTTAAGCCTCACTAACTCATTAGCGTGTCCTTGTTCGCTCTGTTTTCTTCCTGAGTTACCGCTTCTCTCATCGCTTCTTGTAAGGCGGCCATCCGCTCTTCTAATTCTTCAGGTGAAATTTTTCCCTCAGCCGCAAGCTTTTCAAGTTCTGCCATTTTCTCTTTTAATTCGTCTATTTTCTCTTTATTTGCCCCTAAGCGGCTAAACATTACCGCTTCTCTCATTTTTTCGAGAAATGACTGATTACGCTCCACCACTTCATATTTATATGGCTCGTCGGCTTTATTATCGAGTACAGGGGATGATTGGGCTGCGATGTTAGCAGCCGCGACATAGTCTTGCTCCTGCGCAGCGGTATTAGCTCGTTTAGTTTGGGCAAGGCTTTGCTGCTCTGAAACGGACTCAGTGGTACGAATTGCGGAGTGGGTTTGGTAAGTGATCATGATTGCTCTCCTTGATTTGTCCAAGAAAAGCAATCACTGTGCCAAAATTAGCTTACTCGCTACTGGCTAGATATGACCAGGAATTGGCTTGTGCGGCAAATTGACGTCTTGGTTTTGACCTCGGTGACGTAATAAGTGATCCATGAGCGTAATAGCCAACATGGCTTCTGCGATTGGAATGGCACGAATACCAACACAAGGGTCATGACGACCCTTCGTCACAACTTCTTGCGGTTGGTTGTGGGTATCAATACTCTGTCCCGGCACCGAGATACTTGATGTCGGTTTTAGCGCAATTGATGCGATAATATCTTGCCCTGTAGAAATACCCGCTAAAACGCCGCCTGCATGATTAGAGGTAAAACCCTGTGGCGTTAGCTCATCTCTATGCTCAGAGCCCTTTTGCTCAACCACATCAAAGCCATCACCAATCTCTACACCTTTTACGGCATTAATGCTCATCAAGGAGTGCGCTATCTCAGCATCCAAACGATCAAACACTGGCTCACCTAAACCAACAGGCACATTTTTCGCCACGACTTTTACCTTTGCGCCGACTGAATCACCTTCTTTTTTCAGCGTACGCATATATTCATCTAGCGCTTCTAGCTTAGATTCATCGGGAAAGAAAAATGGATTGTTTTCAACCGCTGACCAATCATAATGCTCGGCTTTAATCGGGCCTAATTGAGAAAGACAGGCATTGATTTCGATGCCATGGACTTGCTTGAGATATTTTTTCGCGATTGCACCTGCTGCAACTCGAATGGCGGTTTCACGTGCCGACGACCTGCCACCACCACGATAATCTCTATGTCCGTATTTGTGCCAATAGGTATAGTCGCCGTGACCCGGACGGAACAAATCTTTGATGTTTGAGTAATCTTTTGAACGTTGATCGGTATTTTCAATCAACAATCCAATGCTCGTGCCTGTGGTCTTGCCTTCAAACACACCCGAGAGAATTTTTATCTCATCACCTTCTCGGCGCTGTGTTGTGTAGCGGCTTTGGCCTGGTTTGCGTCTATCTAAATCGATTTGTAAATCAGCTTCAGTGATCTCAAGCCCTGGTGGTACACCATCCACCACGCCACCAAGCGCGGCGCCATGGCTTTCACCAAAGGTCGACACCTTAAATAATTGGCCAATGCTATTGCCTGCCATCGTTTTTCCTCATTCCTAAATAGACGATAGAGAGCATTGGCTCCCTATCAGTTTTTAAAGTATTCCAATAGTTGTTGTTTGGATACGACAAAGACCCCTAAACCACCATGCTCAAAGTCTAACCAAGTAAATGGCGCTTCAGGAAATTGTTGCTCCATATGTACCATAGAATTGCCAACTTCGACAAATAACAAACCATCATCATTTAGATGATCGGCCGCTTCTGCCAGTAGTGTGCGGGTCACATCAAGGCCATCTTCTCCTGACGCCAAGCCAAGCTCTGGCTCATGATGGAACTCCTCTGGCAGATCTGACATGTCTTCTGCATCAACATAAGGAGGGTTCGCTACGATTAAATCGTACTTTTGACCCGGTACACCACTAAATACATCAGATTGGATAGCAAAGACTCTGTCTTGCATCATATGCTGATTGATATTGTGATCAGCCACTTCTAAGGCTTCAAAAGAAATATCGACTGCGTCTACTTGTGCGCGCTCAAATGCTTTGGCCAATGCAATCGCAATACAACCAGAACCCGTACACATATCTAAAATACGCGTTACTTTATTCGGTGCAGCTACCCAGGGGGCAAAATGTTTTGCGATTAACTCTGCAAATGGTGAGCGTGGTACTAATACGCGCTCATCAACATAAAACGGCATACCAGCAAACCAAGCTTGATTGGTTAAGTAGGCAACGGGAATACGCTGCTCAATACGTGCTTTGATAAACTCCATCAGATGCGCTTTTTCACTTTGTGTCATACGCGCATGCATGATTTCTTTGGGAGCATCAATTGGCATATGCAGCACCGGAAGCACTAAACTGACCGCTTCGTCCCAAGGATTATCCGTACCATGACCAAAAAACACCTCGTTACTCACAAACTGGCTCGCCGTCCAGCGTACCCAGTCCTGAATGGTATGTAAGTCTTGAAAGGCTTCAACGGCCATTTCTTCGGTAATAAGTGGTTGTGACATTTCCGTCATGGTGACTCTCTAAAGATCAAACTATATGGCGCTATTGTAGCGGTTTTTAAGCTAGGTTTTTATGCTTTTTTTATTTAAAATGCCATCATGAACAGAGAATCTAACACTAATGCTGACCTAAATGACGATTTCGCGATGTTTCGTGAGTCTTTGAATGGTGTAAAACCCCTAAAACAAGATCAGGTGCAGCTCAAACAAAAGAAAAAAATTCAGAGCGTTGAGCTGAAGCAACAGGTCAAGCAGCAGCAATCTGAGTTTTACTTTTCTGACGAGTATATTCCTGATATTGATACGTCAGGAACCATCAATTTCGTCAAGCCCGGAGCTGATCGCTATTTAGCAAAGCAGCTAAGGCGTGGTGACTACGCGCCCGAACTCATCTTAGATTTGCACGGGCTAAATAAAGAAACGGTAAAACAAGAACTAGCTGCATTAATTCATGCTTGTAAGAAGCAGCATATTGCTTGTGCATGCGTGGTGCATGGAATTGGTGAGCGTGTGCTTAAACATAAAGTACCGCAGTATCTTGTTCAGCATCCAGATATACTGGCGATGCACCAAGCACCTTTAGAATATGGCGGTAAAGGGGCTGTATTAATCTTGGTTGATTTACCTGATGACCCTAACTTTGGCCGTTAATTCGGCCCAAACATTGTTCTTCATCCTTTCTTACTTCGCTTAATCCAGCCTTAATAAATTTAACTAAATCTTAGCCATTTCACCCATCCTGCACTGGTCAAATTCACCACCCCATTAACTCCCCTATGCCAAGAAAAAATTAAAACACATAAAAATCAATAACATAAAAATTAAATTCATTTTGGCACAACCTTTGTAATAGTTATTGCGACTAACAAATTACAAGGAAACTTATTATGACTACTTTAGCGAAAATCACCATGACAACTTTATTGTTTACAGCAAGCATGACAACAACAGCTGCAGAAATTGATGCTTCATTACTTCAAGAAGTAAAAACCAAAGTAACGCAAGCTATCACTGAGTCAATCAAAGCGAATCTAGAAGAAATAAAAATTGAGACCAAACAGTCTTTAGAGACAGCGTTTCAAACAACCAATAACAACGAGCAAGAAAAAAAGGAAGAGGCTAATGATTAATGAACTCGAATTTCTGAGTCTGCTCGCAACTCCCGTGATCAGTTTATTTGCCGCTTACCTGAGCATTCAACTGATAAAATCACTGGGTCAGTTTATCAACTTTAACTAGCATGGCACTTGCTAAAGTAGGCAAGGTAGCCGAGTAGTCAAAGTTTTACCCTGAGAAAGCTATTGAGGTATCAGTAGCCATTAAAAAACCCGCCAATTGGCGGGTTTCTTTTTGATATCAGCGAGATATCACAAAGTCGACACTAAATTATAGTGCGCCTTCGTTTTCAGATAGGAACTTAGCAACACCTTCAGGGCTTGCATCCATACCTGCTTTACCTTCAGTCCAACCAGCTGGACATACTTCACCGTGCTCTTCGTGGAATGCTAGTGCATCAACCATGCGAAGCATTTCGTCGATGTTACGGCCTAGTGGTAGGTCGTTAACTACTTGGTGACGTACATTACCTTCAGCATCGATTAGGAAAGAGCCACGGAAAGCAACACCAGCTTCTGGATGCTCAACGTCGTATGCTTGACAGATTTCGTGCTTAACATCAGCGATTAGATCGTATTTAACTTGACCGATACCGCCTTCGTTTACTGGAGTGTTACGCCATGCGTTGTGTGAGAATTGAGAATCGATAGAAACACCGATCACTTCAACACCACGCTTTTGGAACTCTTCGTAACGCTTGTCGAACGCGATTAGCTCTGAAGGACAAACAAACGTGAAGTCTAGTGGGTAAAAGAAAACAACCGCTTTTTTACCTTTAATACGCTCGTGCAGGTTGTAGCTATCTACGATCTCACCGTTACCTAGTACTGCTGCTGCTGTAAAGTCTGGTGCCTTGCGGCCTACTAATACACCCATTTTTATCTCCAATAGTTAGGTTTATTTCCAATCTTATCTTGGTATCTCGTGTCGAGACCAAAATATCTTGTTCATAATATTGTGGCGTGCTTATGAAAAAACAACCCTAGCTAAATTCATAACTAAAGTCTCTTTGTCATTCTCACCGCCAAAAAAACTGCGCCTAGTGTATTTGGCAAGCGCCATAATTAACAATCGAATTTACCGATAGCACCAATCTATAAATTCGATGAGACAAAAATGCCTCCGCTCAAGATGCCATTCGGAGATCAAAAAAGGCTTCACGAAGAAGCCTTTTTAAGATGTCTATCACTCAGTGGACATTAGTCCATGATATTTTCAGGCATATCACCGCGGATCTGCTGCCAAATTTCACCCGATTGGTGACCATACTTACGCATCAATGAAATAGCACCATCGTGTTCTTGATTTTCTGCCAGTTTGGTTAAATCTGCATAGAACTGTCTCGCCAGTCCTCGTGTTCTTGAATCAGAAAAGTAATGGCAACCAATTTTTGAGTATAAACCTCTGAAGCCATTTAAAATAAGCACATAAATTTTGTTTTGCCCAGCACCCGCCAGCTCATGGTGAACTTGGTAGTCATAATCGGCAAACGCTTCTGCGGTGTCTTCTAGCTCTTCATGCTTAGACAAAATATCGATAACACGCTGCGGATTGAATTTTATCGCCGCACGCGTATAGATAGCACTAATATTGGTACGCGCTGACAGCAGCTGATCGGTCAGCTCAGGCATCTTATCTTCATCAAGACGCGCTAAGGTTTCTAAAATATTAAGCCCTGATGTTTCCCAAAAGTTATTTACTCGGGTTGGCTTACCATGTTGGATAGTCAACCAGCCATCACGAGCTAGCCTTTGTAATACTTCGCGCAGTGTTGTTCTTGTTACACCAATGAGTTCAGAAAGCTCACGCTCAGCAGGTAGAATGGATCCCGGAGGGAATTCACCGTTCCAAATTGACTCAACAATATATTCTTCAGCAAATCCAGCTGGGCTCTTGGCTTTGAAAATTCTCATCTCACACCACTTTATTATTACATCAATGCCTTGATTGGCAGGTTGTGCTTGTTAATCCACTGATTGTACCAGATGAAGCTCAACTAACAAGCTACAAATCGCCCTAGCTGAAAATAGCCATGTTTAATGCAGGTGAGATTGTGATGCGGCGTGAGGTTTAGGACTCACTTAAGGCGATATAGACTTGGCCATAACGGGCTCATTTTTGCTAAACACTGAGCTGTTAATGTAAACAAATTGCTCCTCATCAGACCATCCTACCTCTGCTTTCATTTTGTATAAATCAAATGCTTCACCTAAAGTGCACACGAAACGACTGCGAAATAAACAGACAAAGCGGCATGTAATAATGTTATTGGACATCTTTTGCAATTTACTTTCGAGCGTTGCTTGCAAACAACAAAGCAGCTTAAGGAAACCAAAACTCACAGGCAACAAAATCGAACCCTGTTTTTAAAAGCCAATATCAAAGTCTGCCGAAACACAGAACCCCTATTCAAGGAATCACCAAAAAAATTCGCTCCCTAGTTTTAAATCACAGAGCGAATTTTATGTATGAGTAACCTAACGTTTTAGAGCTCGTTCTGTCTGCTTTCAAGCTTATTCAGCCATGCTTGTTTAAATTCGTGGTCTGATGTCAAAGTGAGATAAAGATCCGTAGCAAAAAAACTATCATTGTAGTCGGGTAACCAGCCAGTGTTGAGCAGCTGCGTTAGCGCTTGTTGTGTTTCTGCTGCGTCATTGTTAAGTGCGGACCAATATGGAGATAAAGCTGCATCTAGCTGATTTCCTTGATTAAGGTATTGTTCTAACAACTGTGTTACCCGCTTAAGCTCGCTATCTTGACCAGTACGTTTCAGCATCAGGGCATAAGTAAGGTATTGCCCTACATTGCCTGCCTCTGGCAATGTAAGCGCCGCGATATCAGCAAAATGCTGTTCAAAAAGCGTTAGCGCGGGTTGTACTTTCTGCCGTGCAAGTAAAGCCAGAATATAGGGCATCACATAATGATTACCCTTTGAGTCTAGCTCGTATCGCTGCTTTAAGAGTCCTTCAGCCTTTTCTACATCACCTTGTCGCCATGCGATCCCGGCTTCAACATAGAGTCTAAATGCTGTAGAAATTGAACCTAAATTTGCGGCTTGCTGATATGTCTCCTCAGCTTCTTCTGCGCGCCCTAAACTCAATAACACCAATATGTGGCTCAACTGCTGCGCGGGGTACAATTTACTATGACTGATGTGATTGTTTTGGTACCACAGCAAATATTGGCTTGCTCTATTCTGGTTAAGCGGATAAAAGTCTAGCGCATAGAGCGGATTGTTTTTGGTGTGGGGGGCAACGGCAACGCTACGATCAAAATATTTTCGCGCGAGCACTAACTCTCTAAAATTCAAATAGGCATAGGCTAATCCTCGGATAATAACCGCATCGTTTGGTGCTAACTGATACGCTTGTTTATGCGCAGCAATTGCATCGGGTATTTTGTGTTGGTCCCGAAGAAATCGACCATACCAATGCCATAGGCGAGCATGCTTGGTTGAGAGCTCAAATCCGCGCTTAAAATAATCCTGTGCTTGCTCAATTTCACTCTCCATCACCGCAAAGCGCGCAAGAGAGGTTATCACTTCAATATTTGTATCATCTAAGATCCGTGCCTTTTCTAACAATGGCCGACACAAAGCAAGCGATTCATACTCTGACACCGCGCCATATACGCTAAGCCCCATAAAGACATTGCATAAGCCACTGAGTGCCTCGACATTATCACTTTGTTTAGATAACACTTGTTGATAAATCGTTTTCGCTCGCGCTAACTCCTCCACCGCTGTACTTTGAGATAGGTGTGTGGCAAGAGTGATCTCATCAAAATACGGGTTGTTTTGTGTCTTGTGCTTTTGATCAGTTTGAATATAAAAAGCAAAAAAAGCGATGAGCGCGAGCAATGTAATGGTGACACCAAACAGCCAAATTCGCTTTTTGCTCACTGGCATCACAGCCGCTTTATGCTCTCTAAGCGCAATGTTTGGATGAATACGGTAGCCTTGAGCTGATATTCTTTCTACATATTCTTCGTATTGCGGATCTGTGTTTAAAATCTTTCTTAACTGCGCCACAGCTTGATAGACCGAGTTGTCAGACACCACCTTCGGGTGCCAAACTAACTCGACGAGAGTATCAATACTCAGAGGCTCAGGTTTCGCATCGATCAGCACCAACAGTAATTTCATCACTTTTGGGGTGACGGTATATTCACGGCCAGTCGGATACTCCACAATCTGGTTCAATTTAGGCACAACAAGCCAATTTCCCAAAAGCAAATTTTTCAACCCCAGAACACCTTACATTATTGATTATTATAGTTTTAATTAAATTAAGAAAAATTTCAGAGTTAATTTATATGAAAATTAAAACACAAAGTACCTCGCCAGTTATGCTCGAAGGCATCTAATACAACACTAACTGGTTTTCATTATGAAAAAACAAACATTAATATTTGCGGCCTGTTGCGCCCTGTCTTCTCATGCATTATTTGCAGCAGTGGACCTTCGTATCGACAATGCTACCATTTTAAATCCTATTGATAAGCATCAAGTCAATATCATTTCCAATCATTGGCTCGCCATCCGAGATGGCAAAATTATACAAGTCTCTGACTCAAGTCAAAAACCGGATGCAGCAAAGGTTATTGATGCTCATGGTCAATACCTCATACCAGGGTTAACCGATAGCCATGTCCACCTAAAAACAATGCCGGGATTGCTTAACACTTCCCCTAGAGCTCGCCAAATGCAGGCAGCATTTTTACAACGGCAAGGCGCTAATTATCTTTACTATGGCGTCACGCAAGTTATTGATCCGTCAAACACTGCAACCGGCATGACCGAATTTACTGCAAATGGCCCCGCACCCGACGCCTACTTTTGTGGCGCAATGCCAGTTTACCAAGGGTACAACGCAGAAGGCCTTAGTTACTCAAAGCTACATCAACATAAACCCTACTTTGCTGCGCAACACAGCGATCCTGCTCATGAGCTAACGCCATCTCAAGCACATGCTCACCAAGGAGCTCAGCCCTTAACGCGAATGAAATCTGACGGTGCAACTTGTGCCAAACTGTACTTTGAAGATGGCTTTGGAGAAAACAGTGCTATACCGCTTATTAACCAAGAAACTGCCAAACACTTAGTCGAGTCCGCAAACTCATTGAAGTTACCCGTAATGGCACATGCGAATGCCATTGATATGCAACAACTTGCTGTAGATGCCAATATCAACGTTATGGCGCATGGACTTTGGAACTGGTTAGCGCCAAATACAGCCCCTAGCGAAAGCGAACTGCCAACCAATGTAAAAGCTGTGCTGGATACCATCATCGAAAAAGACATCGCCTATCAAGCCACATTAAATGTGATGAATGCTCTAGCGAAAGTGACTGACAACACTTTCACCTTCTCGTCTGAATATCGTACCGTATTACCTCCGTCTCAAATTGCTTGGTATCAAAGTGAACCTGGTCGCTGGTTTTCTCGAGAAATGGGGCAAGGCTGGGGTGAAATAAGTAATCAACAAAAGGTGGCTAAACTTGAGCAAGTTTTCTCTCAAGGGCAACGAGCACTACATTATCTATATAAAAATGGCGCAACCTTGCTACTTGGCTCAGATACGCCACCCGCACCAACTTATGTCTCGCAACCTGGCTTATCGACTTATCAAGAGTTAACAATGATGGATCAAGCCGGAGTAGGCCTCGTTAGCTTGCTATCTGCTGCAACCATTAATAATGCGAAAACATTTGCAATAGACAACCAGTACGGCAGTATCGCAGCTGGAAAAGTGGCAAATCTATTACTTTTAAATAGTAACCCTTTGCAGTCAGTCGCGGCTTACAACGATATTGAATACGTTATCTTACATGGCTCCGCCTTTGAGCGTGCGACTTTTCATATCGATGCCCTCGAGAAAAGTGAATGAGTAAATACGTCAGAATAGAAATACTGATAATGTCGGTCTCACCTCTATTGACTTAATCAAGTGATCTATTTTGATATTTTCGAACTTCTGCTGGTAACAAGAGTCGAAAAATCGTCGCAAAGATAGCGCACACCGCCGAAGTAAGGTTGCTCTAACACAGCCAGATAAAGCATAATAAAACAAAAAGGGTTTCTCTATAATGAAGATTTCATCTTTTCATCTCTCTAGGCAATCTTGGGGATTGCTAGCACTATCCGCTGCTATTTTTGAAGCCGTTGCACTGTATTTCCAATACGGTATGGGTTTAGAGCCCTGTATTATGTGCATCTATCAGCGTTTTGCTATGTTGGGTTTATTAGCAGCTGGTTTAATCGGTATGATTTCTCCTAGCTCTTTCGCACTGCGTAGTCTGGCATTTGTTTCGTGGGGTGTAGGCAGTATTTGGGGTTATTTTATCGCCCGTGAACATATCAGTATGCAAACCACAACGGATCCATTTGCTTTTACCTGTGACTTTGTACCAAACTTTCCTGCGTTTATGCCGCTGCATGAATGGCTACCAAGTTTCTTTGCTGCAACAGGTGACTGCGGCAACATAGATTGGTCTTTTGCAGGATTATCTATGCCTGGATGGATGGAAATTATCTTTGCATTTTATAGTGTTGCATTTATTCTTTTCTTATTTTTCCACGTTACCAAAAGAAGTTGAGATATCACATTCATGCATTTTAGGTTAAGCCAAATTGAGCAACTGAGAGCGTTTAAATTACGTGACAAGCAGATGATCTTACGTCTTGCACTTAGCCACCTTGATGCAAAAACAAAGGTCTTGTTAAGAATAGCCAAGTTGCTACTGCTCACACCATTTTTTGCCTCATTGGTCGTATTTGAAGGCTGGCTGTTATTACCTGTCTTATTGGTAGCAGGACTAATTTATCCGCTACTGACCACACCACTGGAAATACAGTTTGGCAAACCCAAGCTAGCTCAGGCAATCGCTGAGTTTAACGCCTCGAATAAGCCCTGATCTTCAATCTACCTGTGTGCGAGCAGCTAAGCTCGCACACAATAACTACGACTAGACTCTAATTTTTCCCTCCAGTTTTGCCAATATTCCTTTCCCAATTCCTTTTACTTCCAGCAACTCCGTTGTTGTTTTAAAGCGCCCCATTTTCTTACGGTACTCTACGATGGCTTCAGCTTTACGAATACCAATCCCTGGTAAACTTGAAAGCGCCGAAGCGTCAGCGGAATTAATATCGAGTACAGCACTTTGCTGCTGTGTTTGAGAGACTGACTTTGCTTGCTCCGCAGGTTTTGCGAGCACGCTTGAACAGCTTAAACCTAACGCCAATAAAATAGAAAGTATGGTGGGTTTATTGAACATATATACACTCCTTGTGCGTAAAAAGTATCCAAAGCTTTTTGCATTCCTCTCAATGGATGATTGCAGCAAGCTTATAAAATAACCTGAGCTTCGGATAATTAATGCCTTTCTAGCAGCTAGTTTTAGCGCTAACTGTGTTGAATTCACTTCCAATAGCCAGCTATTGGTGCGTAAATTCGCCTGGTTATCCCCAAAACTCTCTGGCTAGATAAAGGAAATAATTTAATGTGAGTTTAAAGCAATGAGCTAGCTCATTCCTTATCCAAACCTCAGGTTAAATAAAGATTGGAACATTGACTTTGTCAAAAAACATTCATTCTTTCAAAAATCAAAATAAACATTAAGATTTTGTTTTTAATGAATTTAATTAATTTCACTTCACTCAACAGCACTTGAAAAATTTTCAAAATAACTTGCTTAATCACTCAATTCGATTTACTGTATAAAAAAACAGTGACTAGGGGAATAACCATGGCCGTTATCATCAAATATGTTGTTGAAAGAAATGGAGTCGAGCGTATGACTTTCACGTCTAAAAAAGAAGCTGATGCTTATGATAAGATGCTAGATGTAGCTGAAGCATTGGAAGACATGCTAACGAAAGTTGACGTGCCGCTGAGTGAACAACAAGTTGAATCCCTAGCGCTTGAAATTGCAAAACAAAAAGATGACTTTGTGTCTGTGTTAAAAGGTGGCAAAGTAGCACCAAAGGCCAATACCAAAAACAAATCTGAAAACGAAAAAGCGTCAGATCCAGATAAAGTGACCAAAATTAAGCAAGCCTAAATGATAATAACCACTTATACCAATTGAATTAATTATCTAATCAATTTGAAGGGTGAAATAGCATATTAGCTTCGTTAAAAATTTCTCATTTAGAACAACTAAATAGCAAAATTTTTGCCTTGCTATTAAAGCTATTTCCCCGCTTCAAGATAGATCATTTACTTAATACAACTGGTATTACTCCAGTGGGTGGTTTAGGCTGAAAATAAAAAACCGCATGTTCTGCGGTTTTTTATTTTGTTCTGTGTAGCGTGGTATTATTTAATCACGCTTGCCACTGCTTCAGCAAAGTAGTCAATATTGTCTTTGCTTACGCCAGCTACGTTAACACGGCTAGAGCCTACCATATAGATAGCATATTCAGTGCGTAGTCTGTCAATTTGCTCTTTATTAATACCTAAGAAAGAGAACATACCGTGCTGACGGTCGATGAACGAGAAGTCTTGCTCAACACCTTTTGCAGCTAGGCTTTCTTTAATCAACGTACGTAGACCATTGATACGACCGCGCATTTCGTCAAGTTCGTCGTACCACATTTGCGTAAGTTCAGTACTGCTTAGAATGGTATTTACAATATCAGCACCGTGTGCTGGTGGCATTGAATAGATACTACGAACAACGCTAAGTAATACTGAGTTTGAAACATCAGCAGTTGCACTGTCTTTTGCAATGATTGAACACGCACCGATACGCTCGCGGTATAAACCAAAGTTTTTAGAGCAAGATGAACAGATGATCATTTCATCAACTGTATCCGCAACCGTTCTAAGGCCTTGTGCATCCTCTTCAAGGCTGGTACCAAAACCTTGGTATGCAATATCAATTAATGGCGTAAAGCCTTGCTCTTTCGCAAGTTCAGCAACCACTTTCCATTGCGCTTGATTTAAGTCCATACCACTTGGGTTATGACAACATGCATGAAGTAGTACTACATCACCTTTAGGTACTTGCTTCAGCGCATTGATCATCTCATCAAACAACAACCCTTTGTTTTCGTAGTCGTAGTAAGGATACTCTTTAACTGTTAGACCAGCTGCTTCAAATAGGCTGATGTGGTTTGCCCAAGTTGGAGTCGTAACCCAAACAGTTGCATTGGTGTTGCAACGTTTAATAAATTCGGCAGCAACACGTAATGCGCCAGTACCACCAGGTGCTTGCGCCGTACGTACGCGATTTGCCAATAATGTACTATGCTCTCCAAGTAACAGTGTTTCCATCTTTTGACAGAAGTCTAAGTTACCAGCCAAACCAATATAAGATTTTGTCGTTTCGTTTTCTAAACGAAACGCTTCCGCTTTTTTAACCGCTCTAAGTACCGGCGTATTTCCCTGCTCGTCCTTATAAACACCTACACCAAGGTCAATTTTGTTTGGGTTAGTGTCCTGTTTATAAGCGGCCATCAGGCCTAAAATAGGATCTGTTGGAAGTGGTTTTAGCTCTGAGAACATGGCTTATCTCTTTTATTTTAATTAATGCAAACTCGAGCGGCTGACGCCCGATTCCAGTAGACTTGATGGTAACATAGAGACTTGCATCTCAGTTACCATATTTATCTAGAATTTTATTCATTTTTGTAAACTTGGCAGCACCACAAAGGCGTCAAGTTTACAGCCGGACTATTCCGATAATTATTCGGGTAAATAGTCAGGAATTCTCGTACATGCCGCTGCAAGCAATGCTAAAATTTCTTCGTTGAAAAATGACTCAGAAAATGCTTCTGCATCAATAATTCCAATACAATTTTGAGCATCATCGAATAATGGCATACAGGTTTCTGCTTTCACCTTTGGATCGCAAGTGTAGTACTCCCCACCACTGGCGACATATTGAGGGATGTCATTAATCACTCGAGCTTTAGCACTTAATACCGTTTGAATATTATTTGACGTAGCGGCAAAAGCCTCCGTTATTGGGAATAGCGGTCTACTCGGCGCGCCAGAGTACGCTAATTTGAGAAGTTGTTTCCCTTCATTTGTCGCTCTTGCTTGGTATATGCCAAACCAATCAACAGCTGTAAATTCAACTACTGCTGACACTATCGTTTGCAGCTTAGCAAGCGATTGCTCATTCACCGTGTTCTTTTCAACGTGGTCACTTAATAAAAAAGGCGCTTCCTGAAGGTGCCCAAACAAGCTACAAGCGCCTCCTTCCCCAAGCTCAGGGATCTGATATGACCACACAGCAGGACTTGAGTTTTGCTCAATATAAGCATCTAGTTTTTTTAATTGCAGCAAAAGCAACTCGCGGGAGATAGATAATCCACTCAATGAAATATAATCTGACATTTTAGCCATCTAAACATCTAAAGTTAATGCAACTTTACCACGCTCTTTATACCTTGCCAACACTAAAAAACAGGTACATAGAGTAATAAGAGTAGATAGTAAACTAAAGCTGAGGTGAAATACGCTTGAGTGGAATTTAGACCGACTTAGAGGTGAGTGAATAGATCATTTCTACTTCATTTCCAGCACTGTTGTAGCTAACGCTCTGAGCTATTTCGTTAAGTAAGCTAACACCTCGACCATGGCTATGCTCTTGCTGTGCTTTGTTACGCTCACTTGATTCAAAACCATTACCTGAATCACAAATGTTGAAGTATAGCTTTAGCTCTTCAGGGCTGTAGCGCACAGAAATAATAATGAGCGCTTCTTTTAGCTCCTTCAGAACACTCTCTCGCAGACTGTAGAACTCAAAAAAGCCATCTTCTTTATTTTTAATCTCAGAATCTAGCCCCAACACACCGTGATCTAAAGAATTATTGTAGGCCTCGGAGAGTAGTAAGAAGATGTTAGAGCGATGCGCCGAAATACCATCAACCTCACTAAGCAAGTCCACCAGCTCAAGTACCGGATCTGTCGTTTTCATCTGTTTGGCATCTAAAGATAACGAAATATTAAACGGCAAGCTTGAATAATGGTTAGGCGCAGAAACAATTGACTCGCTGGCAACGCAATTAATAATCGCGATACTTAAGTCATCTTGTTGCTCCGTATTGCCAGAAAACTCGCGAACTTCAGAGATAATTTGATCGGTGGAAATATGCTGCCGACTCGCCAGCAAGCGCTTTAACCGTCGTTCGCCATACATTTCCCCCCGCTCAGACTCAGACTCGATGATACCGTCTGTCGCCATTACGAGGCGTTGGTCGGGGCTGACTTCAAAATGCAGCAGATTACGTTCAAATTCATCAACTTCTAGAATGCCGAGTGCCATATGTTGGCTCTCAATGGTTTTAATAAGGCTACCATTTTGGTCAATCAGATATAAATCTGGCAAACCACCAAGCCAGGCAGAAACACTTTTCCCTGAGCTGCTCAATTCAATGATCGCTGCTGCGCAAAACATGTGGCCGGGTAATAACTCATTAAGGGCGGTATTGAGCTCAACGGCTATATCACTAACCGCCATCCCCTTTTGCACCATAGTATAGAAAATGCGCGACGCGGGAAGCGCGCCGACCGCAGCTGCTAAACCATGACCAGTAAAATCACCCAGTAAACAATAAAAGCCACCCATTGGGCTCTTGGCCATTAAAAACATATCGCCGTTAAACATTGACGCAGGTGACAAGTGGTATTCACAAATCTCAGGATATTCAGATTGTTGTGCAAGCGCATTACTAAAGATGTGCTCAACAATCTCGTGCTCTCGCTCTATTTGGTTATAGTGATATTCCAGTTGTCGGCGTTGTTCGTTGCTTTGTTGGCTGAGCCTACGTGTCCTCGCATGCGCTTTGATTTTGGCTGATAAAATGACTTTATCAAACGGCTTATGAATAAAGTCATCACCTCCTACAGCGAGACATTTTTCAAAGCTGCTTTGATCTTCAAGTGCAGTGATAAAGATGATGGGGAGATATACGTCGCCCGCATATTGCTTTATTTTGGGGGCAGTCTCAAAGCCATCCATTACGGGCATGACAACGTCTAGCAGCACGATGTCGATGTCCTGACTTTCGAGAATTTTTAATGCATCACGACCATTATGCGCACAAAAAACGGTATAAAATTGTTGCTCAAGCATTGCCTTGAGCAGCTTACAGTTTAATACCTGATCGTCGACTACCAAGATATTCATGAAGGGCTAATCTATCGGCGATCAGTCAATATCAAACTTCTTATCAAAACGAGAGATCTGGAGGATTTTCTTAAGTTGTGGACGGCAGTTACTAATTTGAATGCTAGAAACTGAGCTTCCTAGTGTTTTTTTCATATTTAACAGCATTCCCAAAGCGGAGCTGTCCATATAATCGGTTTCACGCAGGTCAACAACAACCTTTTCGGTTTGATCATTCACCTCCGCATACGCCTGACGAAACGATTGCACCAAATTAAAGTCGAACTTACCTCTAATTTGAATGGTTAGTGTCTTACCGTCAGCAGAAGCGTTTTTACTCAAGCTCATCATTAAGCTCCTAAATTATTTTGATTTGTTTCCCCTCACCAATTTAAATATAACGCTTAAAAATCATTTAGCAAAAAATAAAAAACATCTAATCTGCTTTTTGCTATGATCTCTGCAAAGAACCCGCAAGAGGACCAGAATCAATGTCAGAATCAAGACTTGTGTACTCCACAGATGTAGGCCGTATTGACACCAAAGAGCCAAAGCAAGAAGTTCAAGGGAAAGTTTTTAAAGACGGCGCCGTTCGTATTGAAAGACAAACTAAAGGGCGCAAAGGTAAAGGCGTTATGCTTGTCGTTGGCATAGATAGTGAACAGCATGATCTAAAGAAATTGGCAAAAACGCTTAAATCAAAAATGGGTCAAGGTGGCGCAGTTAAAGAAGGCGTTATTGAAATTCAAGGCGATGACAGAGAAAAGCTTAAGCAATTATTAGAAGGCCAAGGCTTCAAAGTGAAAATCGCAGGCGGTTAGGCGCTTATTATTTTCAGCCCCATGCCTTGGGGCTGAGCCGCTATACTGCTGGGGCAAACCGCAAAATCTCGGCTTCACTCAACGGCGGGCTATAGTAATAACCTTGTACAATATAGCAATTATTTTTCGCCAAGAACGTCATCTGAGCCTCAGTTTCCACCCCTTCAGCAATAACCTGCAAATTTAATTTTTGCGCCATCGCAATGATAGCCGCGGTGATTTCCATATCGTTCGGATCTTCAGGGATATCCTTTACAAAGGAGCGGTCGATTTTAAGTATATCAACTGGGAAACGCTTAATATAACTTAAAGACGAATAGCCTGTACCAAAGTCGTCAATAGACAGTGAAACGCCAAGCGCTTTGATATCTCTAAGTTGTATGATTGCCGCTTCTACGTCTCCCATCAGCATACTCTCAGTAAGTTCAAGGTGTAGTAGAGTCGGCTCCATCTCAGTTCTGTCAATAATATCTGACAGCGTACGGATCAATTGTGCGTCTTTAAACTGTCTCGCAGAAAGGTTGATGGATATGTTGGCAATCTTGCCCGCGGCTTTTAAACGACGAGAAAAATGGCACGCTTCTTCTAACACCCATGCACCAAGCTCTACGATTAGGCCTGTCGCTTCAGCAATTGGAATAAATTTACTTGGCGGAATGGTTCCTTCGCTTGGGTGGAACCAGCGAATAAGCGCTTCATAGCCTACAACCTCTCCACTTTCACTGTTCACTTGTGGTTGATAATGCAAGGTAAATTGTTGCGCTTTAATTGCTATACGCAGCTCGTTTTCTATATATAGGCGCTCGTTAGCGGCTTCGTCTAAATCTTGGCTATAGAAATGGTAAGTGTTCCGCCCTTTTGCTTTGGCCTGATACATTGCCAAATCTGCATGTTTCAGCAGCTGCTCTTCTTCTTTACTGTCAAACGGAGCCATCGTAATGCCAATACTTGCACTGACGATCACTTCGTTATTCCCCAGCTTTATTGGTTCTGCCAGTGTCTTTTGAATGATATTGGCAACTTCCATGGCATTTTCTCGCTCATTGATGCCACTCAGTAACACCGCAAACTCATCCCCACCCAATCTGGCAATGGTATCTTCTGCACGGAGGCGCTTTTTCAATCTCGTCGCGACTTCAAGCAATAAGCGGTCACCCGCGTCATGTCCCAAAGTATCATTGATGCGTTTAAACTCATCTAAGTCAAAGTAAAATAGAGCAAAGGCGTAATGACCACGTTCGGCAAGCGCCATGGATTTACGTAACTGCATCCTGAAAAACGTTCGGTTGGCAAGGCCAGTTAAGGTATCAAAGTAAGCCAACTCTTCCATTTTACGCTGGCTTTCTTTTACAAACGAAATATCTTGGGCTGAGGCGACATAACTTGAAATTGCGCCGCCTTCTTCACGGATCGGTGACACGCTCAAACTGACCCAAATAGGCGCCTCTCTGTTACCCGCCAACATGGTATCCCCGCGCCAATGATTGCGACTGCGTAAGTCAATATCGATATCATCAATGAGAATTGCCATGTCTTTTGAAATAATACTCAAAAGCGGAGAGCCAATAAAATGCTGTTCATCATAGCCCGTCATTTCCTGCATTTTTGGATTGACGTACTCAATTTGAAAATGCTCATTGGTCAATACAACGCCAGTACCAGAGAAAGCCACAGCTTTTGACAAACGGTTTGCCGCCTTTTCAGCGATTTCCTTTTCTGTAATACGTTGATTTAGGCCATTTACAAGTTGTTTTATCTCAACACTCATGTCATTAAATGAGGCGTTCAATTGACCTATTTCGTCATCGGTATGCGGCAAGGTTGGCGTATCCCACTGCCCTCGACCAAATCCCTTCACTGCTTTAACGAGCGCATTGATGCGTTTGAGTACTAATTGATATAGAACCTGATGCAGTAATATCGCAACAAAAATGGCATACAGAATAAACAAACCAAAGAATTTAACTTTAAGCTCTTCAATGGCCGAGATAGCCGACGCCCGCTTCTTGTAGATCCCAATGTACCAATCTAAATTGGCAATATGGGTCACGTGCATAATATGCCAGTTGTCTTTATATCTAAATTCATCTTGGATATTTGGCAGCTTAGTAATAAGTGCAGTTTGTACTATTTTACTCAAATCTTCCGGTAGCTTGTTGTGGTCCAATAGCTGCCCAGTCGCAGCGGTGGTTTTAAACAGGCCGGGAGCTGCCAATAATCGACCCTGTTTATCAAAAACGATGAAACCTTGCTGATGGTCAGATTTAGGTAGTTTTTCGAGTAAGGTGGTCAACTCTATATCGCTACCCGTTAACCCAAGGTATTTGTCATGTAAGTATAAAGGCACCAAAATACTGACCACCCATTTGTTCCAAACCCTATCAAAATACACGCCCGACCATACCGCTTCCCTCGTTGGGTTTTGTTCAGCATGTAAAACAGGCAAGTTATGAAGCTGATTATTTACCAGCCTCGGGTCTTTCGCTAATAGGGCATTAGGAGGTGCAACACGGACAAATCCGTCTTTTGTAGAGAGGTAAAAATTAAAGAAATCCTGTAACAGCGGGGGCGCAAGAATATTCCAAAGCAATTCAGATTCAGAAAATAACTTTTGCACTGACTGCAATTTTAAATCGCCAGTATACATAGCTGCAGAAAGGCCATTTTTGGCTGTACTCGCTAAGTTTTCGCCACGCTTGTCGACACTCGCTTGTGCGCCAGATAAATCTTGAACACCGTAAAGTAAGTGTTTGGAAACTACTGAATTGGCTTGTTCGGCCAAGTTGGCTTTAAGATCGAGGTAATTTGAGAACTGATTGTTCACCTGCGCACTAAAACGCTTAAGCTCATCATACTCTTCATAGATCAACTGCTTTTCTTCAGATTTTAGCATCAATGCTGCAGCAAAAACGCCCGCGATCAAACACACGGCCGAAATCAACATCGACAGCTTTACACTTAAAGAGCTTGCACCATATCTTGATGGGGGACGACGATTGCCCACAAGTTAACCTATTCTTCTATTTACAGTGGTGGTGTTGCCTGAATATACCAGAATATTTTTCGACTCGCCAATAAGTTACGTTTGATTAACGTACTTAACTCACTGAGATTGGTAACTTATCTACTAAATAACTTAGGTTTTTGCCAATACGTCCAAAGTAGTACTTGTTTTCTCGTTTAGTTCTATGCTAATAATGTATTCAGTTTCAAAGTAAGGTTTGAATAAATGAATTTCATCACACGCAACAGCAACACATATTTCTTTTTTAGCTTCTTTAGGTGAAGAGGCTTGACTGTTCGCGAGTGAAAAAGAATAGCTAAGCCTCCCAACTTCGGGAGGCTTTTTTTTTGGCTAAATGGGAGTGAGGACCTATGACACAAAATACATTAGATGCCCTTAGGCATGACATTAATGAGATAGATTCGGAATTACTGATTTTACTGGCAAAGCGACGTCGCATTAGTCATGGCGTGCTGGAATATAAGATTGCCAACAACAAACCTATCCGTGATGAAGCACGTGAGCAGGCACTACTAGAGAAACTGATCCGTTATGGTAAATCTCTAGGTCTAGATGCCTTTTATATAAACAGCGTTTTCCAAACTATCTTAGAAGACTCTGTGTTAAACCAGCAAGCCATGCTGCAAAAGAACTTAAACCCCGATGCCGTAGGTGATACACACCGCGTTGCCTACTTAGGTGGACAAGGCTCTTATAGCCAGCTTGCTTGTCATAAATACTTCAGCCGTCGTCCCGGTAAGCTTGTGGAAATGGGTTGCCAAAGCTTTGAGCAAATCACCGAGCAGGTCGAGAAAGGCCAAGCGGACTTTGGTATTTTACCTATTGAAAATACCAGTTCAGGTAGTATCAACGAAGTATTCGATTTATTGCAACATGCGCAAGTATCTATTGTGGGCGAAGTAACGCATACCGTAGAGCATTGCCTCCTAGCTTTGCCAGACACTGAATTACAAGCGATCGACAAAATTTATGCGCACCCCCAACCTTTTGCCCAGTGCAGCCGTTTTATTCAAGGTCTTGGGGATATTCAGCATGAAACTTGCGACTCTACCTCTAGTGCATTAAAAGAAGCAGCAGAGCACCCAAACAGTGCCGCGATTGGCTCTGCACAAGCTGGTAAAAATATGGGTCTAGAAGTGGTGAAGTCTGGCCTTGCGAATCAGACCGAAAACCATAGCCGCTTTATTGTAGTAGCAAGAAAAGCACTTCAAGTATCTACTCAAATCCCAACGAAAACCAGCTTAATTATGGCCACCAAACAGCAAGTAGGCTCACTTGCTGACGCGCTGATGGTATTTAAACAGCACAATATCAATATGGTTAAGTTAGAGTCACGCCCAGTACCTGGTAACCCTTGGGAAGAAGTCTTTTATGTAGATTTGCTTGCCAATATTGCAGACTCACAAGTCCAAGCAGCACTTGAAGAATTAAAAGATCATACCCAGTTTGTACGCTTACTGGGCTGCTACCAAAGCGAGTCTTTGCAAGCCGTAGATGTGTTGTAATCAATCATACTAAGTCACTCCCATAGAGACAAATAAAAAGCCAGAGCGCAAATTGCATTCTGGCTTTTTTGGTTGAGATTTATTTAACTCAGGTTATTTAGGCTATTCGTCGCTAAGACCAAGGAGCTCAATTTCTGAGACTTGTACTAGGCCATCGTTATTCGCATTTTTGCTAATATTTAGACGATAGCTGCTATAGGCAAAAGCATTGGAGAAAGTAAACGCTCTTCGTTGTAAGCGCTCATCCCAGCTCTCACCCACCCAAACCGCGACTTCTGTCCACGTCTCACCGCCATCATTAGAACCGAGTAATTGGAAATTTTCGGGATCGCGCTCTGGTGCATCATTGGCACTGATGATTGCCAAACCACTCACAATCTGTGGCACAGTAAAATCAGCTTGGATCCAAGATGGTGATTCCTCTGTTGGCGGGCCTTGCCACTCATTGTGATCTAGCCATTTTGTCTCGATATCATTATCAAACGCCTTTTGTTCACTTTCCGCATCTCCAATACGATTACGCGCGGTAAAGCTTGTTCCAGCCAAGTCAGACAAATCTTCAAGTGCATACTGAGGTCCAGCGAGTTCAATTTCAGCTACTTGCACTAATCCATCATCATTCGCATTTTTACTGATAGACAAGCGATAATGTGAGTAAGCCAAACCATTAGCAAACGCGAAGGCACGACGTTCAAAACGCGATTCAAACGATTCCCCTACCCAAGTATTTAATACTTGCCACACTTCCCCATCGTGAGATGCTAAAAGTTGGAAGTTTTCAGGGTCACGCTCCGGCGCATCATTGGCGCTGGTAATGTACAAAGTATTTACCGCTTGCGCTTGCGGCAAGCTAACTTGAACCCAAGCCGGATTTTCAACCGTGGGTGGCCCCTGCCAGTCGTTGTGATCGAGCCATTTAGTCTCAACATTTTTATCAAATGCTTGCGCTGCGCCCTCTGAATCACTAATGCTAAAACGCGCCGAGTAACTCGCACCTTGTACTTGTGCATGATCTAATCCAGAGATTTCTGGACCGATTAATTCAATCTCAGCAAGCTGCATCAAGCCATCATTATTTTTGTTCTTGGTTATCTCAAGGCGATAGCTTTGGTATGGCAATTGATTCGCTACCGCAAAGCTTTGGCGCTTCCCTCGCGCTTCAAAAGACTCACCAATCCAATTACTCAACTGCTGCCATGTAACCCCATTATCGTTAGAGCCAAACAAAGCAAAGTTCTCAGGATCTCGCTCTGGTGCATCATTGGCGCTCGTTATCGCAAGCTGATTAACCGCCACAGCCTCATTAAAATCTACTTGGATCCATGAAGGCACTTCGACGGTAGGTGGGCCTTGCCAATCATTATGATCTAGCCACTTAGTGGTAGGGTCGTTATCAAATGCCTTATCTTGGTTTTCCTCCTCACCGATACTGTTGCTTGCCGTGACCGCAAACGTCTCAGTATCAGTATGGTCAACGCTCGGATAAACCGGCCCGACAAATTGAATTTCTCCAATTTGCAGTAAGCCATCGTTATTTTTGTTCTTTGTCACTGCAATTCGGTAGCTTGTATACTTTTGCGCATTACCAAATACAAAGCCTTGACGTTCAAAGCGCGCTTCAAACGACGCCCCAACCACATTACCCAAATTAACCCAACTCGCACCCTCATCATTAGAAGCTAATAAAGAGAAGTTTTCAGGGTCTCGCTCTGGGGCATCATTAGCACTGGTAATGTAAACACCGCTAATTGCTTGTTGAGTGGGAAAATCCACCTGGATCCAAGATGGCGCTTCCTCAGTAGGTGGCCCCTGCCAGTCATTGTGGTCAAGCCATTTAGTTTGTGGATCGCCATCAAATGCTTTGTCTGCACTCTCAGCATCACCAATAGCATTTCTTGCTGTGATAGTGGCACCTGATGTCACGACTTGCTGCATGGGTCCCGTGGATACTGGCTCATCAAATAATGGTAACGCTAAGTCCATAATACTATCGGCACTAAGATCTAGCTGCGCAGTTAATGGGTGAGCTTGAAGCGCGTTGTAAATTGGCAATCGAAGCGCTTCAAGTGCAACTTCATCACCGCCAAGTGCGGCGCTAAGATTGCTAGCAGAGTTGCTTAAAACGCCTTGCAAAGAGCCTTGCTCGTCAAACTGGGCAAATGCAGCATTGAATAGAGAAAGCTTTTGAACACTTTCGGAAACATACGTCATCTCGCAATTTTGCTCACCAGAGTCAGAGGTTGTGCAAGTTTCCCCTAATTCAAAATTCGTTAATTGATCGGCGCTAACCACAGGTAACTCAAAAACATTGGTGTTCCCGGTTTGCCAGCCAAGGGCCCGAAGCAATAACGCAGACATCTCCACTTTTGCCAATGCCATTAATTCGGGCGTAGAGACATTACGCCCCTCAGCAATTTGCTGCTCCACCAGCATGGTTGCTAGTGTCGTCAAGGCGTTGATTTGTAAGGTAGCATCAGCACTGCCATCGGCATTTGAACCAAACGGCACGGCGACATGACTCAAGGTAGCCAAAGTCACACCAGCAATGTAATCGCCACTTACCTGCTCCCCAATTCCTGCAGAACCACAGCGACTGGCGTCGCAGCGCATCTGCGAGCCTTCGCTCGTTGTGGCGGTCACTTTAATGGTGGAATTAATGCCAAACCCGGCTTTACCCGTCAGTTCTATAAACAACTCCCCCGATTGACTGGTTGCCGAGTTCTCATCCATCATCATGCTAGAGCCATTGAGCGCCGTCACCGAAATGCGGGCTTGGCTCAACGCGCCTTTTATCACTGAACCTGATACTTCTGCCGTCGTCACAGCAGGGGTTACTGGCACTTCTTCAACTTTTGGGTCATCGCTCCCGCCGCCACATGCAGCCAATAAACTGCTAACGGCAATGAGCGGGATCGCATTTCTTATTTTATTTAACGTTTTCATATTTATCCCTTCTTACATATCAACCAACTCGTGTGACTAGGTTGATATAAACGCACCACAAGCAGGTGATAAGCCGTGATATTGTTTCTCGTTGTACTGACACGACTTCACCCTGTTTGCATTACTTTATGGTTATCGCCAAAGTTAAAATCGATAGGTGATCCCGGCATAGTAGCGCTGCCCGGTGTAGCTGCTGCTGCGCAATCTCGCTTTAGAATCTTCACCATAAAAGGTTCTCGGTTCTTCTTTGGTTAGGTTGATCACAGACGCGGTTAGGATCAGGTTTTCCATCAAGTTATAAGAAGCGTTCACATCAACTTGTTGGTATGGTTCCTGATATACAGTGAGCCCGTCAGCAAGCCCCAGAGCGGTTTCTCCTCGGCGGTTATATGATGCTCTGACACTAAAGGTGTCATTCTCGTAATAGGCGGAGAAGTTAAATTGATTATCGGCACTGCCAACAAGCGCAGACTCACCGACCTTTTCACCGTCTACGCTAATGTCTGCCTGATTAGTATCGTTTAGGGTGTAGTTAACGTTGAGACCAAAGCCATTGTCGAATGCATGTTGTGCAAACAGCTCTATTCCCCGAGAGGTTGCATTTGTACCATTGGCGGTGGTGGTAAACGGCGTGACGGTAATATCACCCGGCGGCACAATTTCAACACCGGTAAAAGGATTATTAAAGCCCTCAAACGGCCTTACTGAGGTAATGATCAAGGGCACGATAAAGTTATCTACGTCTTTGTTGAATACCGCAATCCCAACCGCAGATCCTTCGCCATAATAATACTCCGCAGATAAATCCATCTGTACCGATTCAAATGGTTTTAGCGCCTTGTTACCACCGGAGCCGCGCCACCCTGGCTCCACAGGGTTGCCTCTAAACTCTAGTCTATCATCAGCCCATTCTTGAGAGATAAAGGTCAGCTGCTCTGGCGCACCCATGTCGTTGAACGGAGCTCGAGACATCGTTTTGGCGATAGCACCACGTATAACAAGATTGTCGCTGGCATCCCAGACAATATTGAAACTAGGTAAAAATTGCGAGTCGGTTACGGTACGCACGGTGGTGGTTTCAACGTCAATAAGGCGCTCATCACCTAAAATATCCTCTTCGGTGACATCATCAATGTCATCTAAAAAGTAGTTAATTTTATCCGATGACATAATCTGCGTTTCAGTCTCGACATAGCGTACCCCGATGTTTCCTCTAAAATCTCCAAAAGAAAAATCGGCCTGTAGATAGGCGGCCATGATCTCTTCTTCTATGTCGAACACAAAATCAGGCTCACGGCGCGTGTGCTTAACATATTCACTGGTCACGATTTCACGGTATCTATCCCAATTGATCGTGGGCATCGCATTTACTTCAAAACCGCCTGGGATATTTTGTTCAGACGTTGCGTTCAAAATATCCTCCAGTTTTGGCATACCACCAATCCACTGATAAGACACCTCATCAATGGCACCTTGACTGAATGGATCAAGCTCGCCACTGGCAATTCTGTCAGCCCCATCTTGAGTGATGAAGAAGGTGTTGTTGGTTTCGCGATGCAGTGTCGCTTTACGATATTTAGCACCGACACGCAGCGTATCAACGATGCCGTACCCGACGCGATAATCAAGGTCTAACTGAGCATAGTCCTCTTCTAAGTCACTGACGACAAAGCTTGAACCTGTCGACCCCGGATCGGGATCGCCGGCAATACCAGCCTGAAGGTTAGACAACAAAGCGGGATCGGCGTACAGCGACACTCTGTCACCTAATCGCCACCCTGCAAATGAAGCGGCGTTTTCAACCAGCCCGGAATCACTACGACTCGCAGGTTGCCCGCTTTTATACGCCGCACTCCAAGATTCTGAAGGGCCCCCGCTGGCTTCAGTGTGACCAAATTTACCGCGCAAATCATATAAATCACCAGCATATTCAAAGGCAAAGTCGTAGGTATCCGAGGTATCCTTTTCTACCGTATAACTACCAATGATCCAGGGGAATTCAAGATTCCCTTCAGTGCCACCAGCGCCACTGGTAAAATCCATGCCTGTCACAATCGTACCGGTTTCGTCTAGGGTAATACCGGTCAGATAATCTGGGTTGTACTTCCATTCTGGGATCCACATTTGTGACGTGGTGCGATTTTGCCCAAGCTCAAAATGAAAATGATTGAATGTTAAAGATAAATCATCTATTGGACGCCATTGAATGGTGGCTTGTAACCCCTGACGTTCACGTTTTTCTTTGGTTACCCCAACACCTGCAACTTGCGGTGCCCAAACACCATCATAAACGTTACCATAAGCATCTTCTAACGCTGCAAATCGGCGTGTACTATCAGCAATCACATTGCCCGCCGTGTCCGTTGCTGGCAAGTCTGAACTTGTTGCCCAACGCCAACCGCCACCGCCCGACATATCACCGCCTAAAGAGCGGTTGGTGCGGTCTTGTTTGGTATAACCAACTAGCAAGCCAAAAGTTTCTTCTTCGTTCTTCCAAGAATAAACGCCGCTAAAATTAGGCTCGTACTCTTCAGTCACATCAGCGTAGGTATATTCAACATTCAACGCCCCAGAATTTGCCTCCATATCCAGTGGTTTGCGGCTGTGAAGAATAACCGTGCCGCCAACCCCACCTTCATCTAAACGCGCCTCTGAAGACTTAAAGACTTCAACCGATTGCACCATGGTAGAAGGCAACAAAGAGTAACTAAAAGAGCGCGACGGCGAGCCCGGAGAAGAAGCGATAAAATTGCCGTTTAACTGCGTAAAAGTAAGATCAGAGGAAAGACCACGAATACTGACGTTTTCCCCTTCCCCGCCACTACGAGAAATCACCACACCGGGTACGCGTTGCAGTGAATCCGCCACATTTTTATCGGGAAACTTGCCGATGTCTTCTGCTGTAATGGCATCCACAATCGCGTTTGATAAACGCTTAATCGCCAAGTTTTCGGCCATAGATGCGCGGATCCCACGCACCTCAATTGTTTCGATTTCCTGCGCTTCCTCTTTTTCGGTTTCTTCAGCCATTGCCCAGTTAGTAGCTGATAACATAGCGAGGACCAGTGCAGACTTGCTAAATTGCCGTGACCTTCCTGTCACATGGCGTCTGTTATTATTATTGGCCATTCCTATCTCCAAGTTTTTTATAATTTGTAAAGCCACGACGTCCCTTGCTGCTCCATGACGCATGACTTTGTGACGACCCTTTTTTGTTTCCCTATAGGGGTTAATGGTTTGTGAAACACTCGTTCAGAATAGGAGCGCTCTACAAAAAGTGATAATAGAATTTCGGTTTGCACTAAGACAAAATCGGCGTTTAGGTCAAAAAAAGATCCAATTTCAATTTCCTTGGTTTATAGTCTGATTAACATAAAAACTCATTATTAGTTTCTATATTAGGCAATTTAAAAACGTTCCAAACATGTGTAACCAAATGTTTTTATTGAACTAATTAAATATTCAAAACCAAGCATTTTAAACTTTAAAATTATTCAACTTCAAGAGTGAAATATGAATTTGGCAAACTATTCAGGTAAAAACTTGGAAATATGCCTCAGCAGCGATAATCCTCATTTGTTGCAGCGAAATGCACAAATTGCTTTTGCATCTGGGGCAACAAGGATAGAACTCTGTGGTGTACTGAGTTGCGGTGGCTTGACCCCAAACCCGACGGCGATAGCGGCAGTTGCCCAGTATTTACCAAGCTTTGGCGAATGTATTGTGATGTTACGCCAAGCACCGCATTTTTTTATTGATGACGCCATGCTATATCAGTTACAAAAAGGGATAGATGGCATTGCTTGCGCTGGCGCAACTGGTATTGCGCTTGGTTTTATCGACGACAATCAAGAGATAGCGACTGACCATTGTCGAGCACTCATTGCCACGGCAAAATCCTTAGGCCTTTCTGTCACCTTTCATCGCGCCTTTGACGCCGCTGCAAACTGGCAGCAGGCAGCCGAGACGCTGCTAGAGTTAGGCGTTGAGCGGGTCTTAACCGCCGGCAATACATGGCAAAGTGGCAAAGGCGCAGCGTTTGGTACCAGTCAGCTTATTGCCTTACTGAAAAAACTCAATGCTGAAATCGAAGTTGTGATTGGTGGAGGGGTCAACACGATAAACGCAGCGGATCTTTGGCTTTTAAGTGAATTTGGTCCACTCTCTCTACATACTCACTCTGGCGTGCATCATGGCGATGAAGTTTGCCCAAGGCTAGTTAATGCAATACTCACCGGATCAGAAAAGGCAATACAATGACAGCATCGAAGCTATTTTTAGGGATTGATGGTGGCGGGACGAAATGTAAAGTCCGCCTCGAGGATCAACATGGACAGCTCCTTGCCGAGGCCACCAGCGGCCCTGCAAACATAGCAACATCAATACATCAGGCCCAAGAGTCAATGTTGAGCGCAACAATGACAGCGCTGACAAATGCAAAAATCCCCCATCACGATATTGCTAACATCAGTGCCTTTGCAGGACTTGCCGGCGCGAACGTCACGACGGCTTGTGAGGCGATGCAGCAATGGCGTTCCCCTTTTGCCCGTTTTCAATTTTCAACCGATGCACACATTGCTTGCCTTGGTGCGCATCAACACCAAGATGGCGGTGTAATCATTCTTGGCACCGGATTTTGCGCGGGTCTGGTGACGCATGGACAATTTAGGGAGTTCGGTGGTCACGGGTTATTACTCAGTGATGGTGCAAGTGGCAGTTGGATCGGTTTGAGTTTAGTGAAGCATGCCATCGAGGTGCTTGATACACTTTCCCCTAGCAGTCTGATGATTGAGTCGCTTTTGGCTGCCATGAATTGCCACAGTACCGAACAGCTAGTCAAACTCACGCTAAACGCCACTCCCCAGTATTTTGCCCAGTTTGCTCAACATGTTTTTGCTACGCCAAACGATCCCTATGCCGAGCAGATCTTAAGTAGCGCGGCACGGTTTATTGAGCGCTATGTCCGTCATTTGCAGAGCTTAGGGGCACAGAAAGTCGCGCTAGTTGGGGGCATTGCTATGCC
The DNA here is from genome assembly GCF_022347825.1 of Pseudoalteromonas sp. OF7H-1. Lineage (NCBI taxonomy): Bacteria > Pseudomonadati > Pseudomonadota > Gammaproteobacteria > Alteromonadales > Pseudoalteromonadaceae > Pseudoalteromonas > Pseudoalteromonas sp. OF7H-1. The sequence continues at coordinate 228,006 of NZ_JAKRFX010000009.1, forward strand.
TATACGTCCATGGTTAGCTGCCGAATACGAAAATGCGCTGGTAACACCAGCATTATCACCAGAAGTCGCAGCGTTAACGCTCGCTCGACGTTAACTCCTTACGTAATTGCGACGGGATTTCACCAAATAAACGACGAAACTGCTTGCTAAAATAACTTGGCTCTGAAAAGCCACACTGATAAGCGACTTGTGATACTGGTAAGCGTGTTTCGACCAATAATTTACGGGCATTTTCCAATCTCACTTCGTTGATAAATTGATTCGGAGTTTTGGCTAAATGCTTCTTAAATCTGCGTTCCAGTGCGCTTACCGACAGGTGAGCAAGTTCCGCCAATTCTTCGATACAAATATGACGATGGTAATGTGCCCGAATAAATTCAACGGGCGCTTCAATGGCTCTTACGTGAGACAACGCCTTTGACGTTTTCGCTAGATGTCGCGTAACACCATAAGTGCCCATAATCGCATTTTCGCCGTCAAGTAACACTTTTTTTGACGTGGAAAACCATGCCAATTCCCCATTTGCGGTTTGGTTGAGTTCTAATCTATCCGTCACGATAAAGCCTTCCATCACTCGTTTATCATCGTTAACGTATTGGAATGCCAAGTGTTGCGGTGAAAAGTCAAAATCGGTTTTCAGTAAGATTTGATCTAGGGTTTTATAGCCCTGATGTTCAACAAAGTGTTGGTTCGCATGCACTATTCTACTTTTTGTGTCTTTGACCCAAAAGAGGATGTCCGGGATCAGATCAAATGCTGCAATCAATTGATTTACGCCAGCTTTATTCAATATTGTTTGCTCTTCCATTGCCCTATTTACCGCCTTTTTATAATTATAATAATTTATTTTAAACGCCGATTTTGTTGCATTGTCAACCGAATTTTTATTATCACTTTGGCGCCACTGTTACCTATTATCAATAACATCAGATTAACTTACCTCGATAACTCGACGGAGCTAAACGATGGATAATAACAAAATCCGCATGGCCATGATCGGTGGTGGAGAAGGCGCTTTCATAGGTGCAGTGCACCGCATAGCCGCGCGTTTAGATGGTCAAATTGAACTTGTTGCAGGCGCATTTAGCGCCCAATCAAACAAAAGCCTAGCAATGGGCCAGCAACTCGGGCTTAACCCAGCACGTTGCTATGCCAGCTACCAAACACTCTTACAACAAGAGGCGGAATTACCAGAGTCGGAGCGCATCCACTTTGTTGCCATCGTGACCCCAAACTATTTGCATTTTCCGATTGCCACAGCCGCTATCGAACACGGCTTTCACGTCTTGAGTGATAAGCCTGCAACACTCAATTTATCTGAGGCTCTACGTCTACAAACACAGCTTCAAAAGAGCAATTGCTTGTACGGATTAACACACACCTATACCGGCTACCCGATGGTGAAAGAAGCGCGTCACCGCATCGCAAACGGCGAACTTGGCAAAATACGCAAAGTCGTCGTTGAATACAGTCAAGGATGGCTTGCAAGTGCTGATGACGAAAACAGCAAGCAAGCCAGCTGGCGACTAGATGCAAGCAAATCTGGCGTGAGTTGTTGTATGGGCGACATCGGTGTACACGCAGCGAACCTTGCCGAATATGTGAGTGGCTTGGAGATTGAGGCGCTTTGTGCGGATTTAAACACGGTTGTGTCCGGCCGACAGCTCGACGATGACGGCACAGTGTTACTGCGCTTTGGCAACGGTGCCAAGGGCGTGTTGATGGCAAGCCAAATAGCACTAGGCGAAGAAAATAATCTCACCTTAAAAATCTATGGTGACAAAGCCAGTATCGAATGGTCGCAAATGGAACCTAATAGTTTGTGGTTACGTGCGGCAAATGCTCCAGCTCAGTTGATCCGCACAGGAGTGGGCTCACTTAGCCAAGCAGCCATTAGCGCAACCCGTGTGCCAGCAGGTCACCCTGAGGGGTATCTGGAAGCATTTGCAAATATCTACCTTAACTTCGCCAACCTTATTCGTGCACACCAGCAGCAAGCCAATGTGCAACACGAAGAATTTGACGTGCCAAGTATTAATGCTGCAGTCCGTGGCATGGCATTTATTGAAAACGCGGTCGCAGCTAGTGCAAAAGACACTAAGTGGCACCCCTTTACCATTGGATAAAATAAGAATGAAGCAAATTAAAGGACCCGCTATTTTTCTCGCGCAGTTTGTCTCGGACGAGGCGCCATTTAACAATTTTAATAGTATTTGCCAGTGGGCAAGTAGCCTAGGTTATAAAGGTATTCAGCTACCAAGTTGGGAACAGCGACTGTTCAATCTGCAAAAAGCCGCTGAAAGCCAAGATTATTGCGACGAGATCACTGGTATTGCCGCAGAGCATGGCCTTACTATTTCAGAGCTATCAACCCATTTGCAGGGTCAATTAGTGGCGGTGCATCCAGCTTATGACCAAATGTTTGATGGTTTTGCACCAGCAAAAGTGCATGGCTCTCCTCAGGCTCGAATGGAGTGGGCCACAGAGCAACTAATGCTAGCAGCCAGTGCCAGCGCTAAGCTTGGGCTAACCAGTCACGCAAGCTTTTCTGGCGCCTTGCTCTGGCATACCTTTTACCCGTGGCCACAACGTCCAAATGGCTTAGTGGAACAAGGGTTTGAGGAACTCGCAAAACGCTGGTTGCCTATTTTAAACCGCTTTGACGAGGTTGGCGTGGATGTGTGCTATGAGCTTCATCCGGGTGAAGATCTTCACGATGGCGTGACTTTTGAGCGCTTTTTAGCAGCGACGAATAATCACCCGCGAGCCAATATTCTTTACGATCCAAGTCACTTTGTCTTACAGCAATTGGACTACTTAGCGTTTATCGACATCTATCATGAACGTATCAAAGCGTTCCATGTAAAAGATGCCGAATTTATCCCCAATGGCCGCTGCGGTGTTTACGGCGGATACCAAGGGTGGCAACAACGGCCAGGACGGTTTCGTTCATTAGGTGACGGACAGGTCGACTTTAAGAAAATATTTAGTAAGTTAACACAGTACGGTTTTGATGGTTGGGCTGTGTTGGAATGGGAATGCTGTATTAAGCACCCTGAAGATGGGGCCAAAGAAGGTGCCGAATTTATCAAACAGCACTTGATAAGACCAACCGAAAAAGCCTTCGATGATTTTGCAGGAAGTAGCACCGATACCGAACGCAATAATCAAATCCTCGGCATAAAATAAACAGGACTACGACCATGAATAATAATAATCATAATCGGACCGTGTTTCAGCTCTGTTGCCTTGCACTGGTCGTCACATCAATGACGTTCGCTATTCGCGCAGGAATTTTGGGGCAATTAGGTGAGCAGTTTGGACTCTCAGATACAGAACTTGGTTGGGTTAACGCCATGGCATTTCTGGGCTTTCCCGTCGCAACCATGTTAGGTGGCGCAATCTACAACGCCATTGGCGCCAAAAAGTTAGTTGCCCTCGCCTTTATTTGCCACTTTGCAGGGTTGGTTTTAACCATTACCGCTGACGGTTTTTGGTTACTGCTGATCTCGACGTTTTTAATCGGCTTTGCGAATGGTTCAGTGGAAGCTGGCTGTAATCCACTGATTGCCGAAATGTATCCGAAAAACACCACGACCATGCTCAACCGATTCCATGTCTGGTTTCCAGGCGGCATTGTGATTGGTGCTCTGGCATCGAATGCCATGACTGCATCGGGCTTTAATTGGCAATGGCAAGTTGCTTTGATATTAATTCCAACGCTGATTTATGGAGCGATGATGGTTAAGTCACAGTTTCCTGAATTTGACCGCGCAGATCATTCTACCACCAGCAATCTCAAGCACCTGTTTTCTCCGCTCTACCTATTTTTAATTTGCTGTATGACCTTAACAGCAACAACTGAACTTGGTACACAGCAGTGGATTGAACGCATACTGGGAGCGTCAGGCGCCTCTCCTATGATGATCCTCGCACTGATCACAGGCTTGATGGCATTAGGTCGCTTCTTTGCCGGCCCCATAGTCCATCGCTTTAACCCAACAGGCGTGTTACTCGGCTCTGCAGTATTAGCAACCGCGGGGATTTTCATGATGAGCCAAGCACAAGGGTCAGCAATCTACTTGGCTGCAATATTATTTGCCTTGGGTGTCACTTATTTTTGGCCAACCATGCTGGGCTGCGTTGCTGAATACACCCCAAAAACAGGCGCACTTGGTATGTCTTTAATGGGCGGTGCGGGGATGTTCGCTGTCAGCATGTGGAATCCAGTAATTGGTAGTTGGATTGATTCGGCGCGACTCGAAGCCCAAGCAGCAAACTTAACCGCGCAGCAATCAGAACTAGTTGCAGGTCAAGCGGTGCTTGAAAATATTCTGTTATTCCCGGCCATTCTCATTGCCGCTTTTATCGGCCTTTACCTTTATATCAATAAAAATAAACGCGTTGAGAAATACGCGTAATACCCTTTGTATTAAGTAGCAACAAGTAAAAAGTGAACAGACGAGGTTCCAATATGCTCAACTCTATAAAAATACTAACGCTGGCATTAGCCGTTAGTTGTGCGGCTTGCGCTAGTACAACTGACAACCAATTGAGCCAGCAAGAACAACAAGCTGGATGGCAACTGCTATTCGATGGCAAAGATATGTCGCAATGGCGCAACTTTAAAAGTGACGGCCTAAATAGCCAGTGGCAAGTTGAGGACGGCGCGATGACACTTACCCAAGGTGGTGGCGGCGATATTCTGACCAAAAAACAGTATCAGAATTTTGAGCTCCAGCTCGATTGGAAGATTTCTAAAAAAGGCAACAGTGGGATTTTTGTATTGGCGGATGAAAAAGGTGGAGCTATATACTCCCACGCCCCAGAAATCCAAATTCTAGATAACAAAGAACACCCAGACAATAAAATAGACTCTCACCTTGCAGGTTCTATTTATGACCTGTTCGCAGCGCCAAGTACGGCACATAAACCTGCTGAAGTTTGGAACCAAGTTCGCATTAAGCTACAAGATAGCCACCTACAAGTTTGGCAAAATGGGGTAAGCACGACGAGTATCGTGATTGGCAGCACCACTTGGAATGCTTTGGTTAAGAATAGTAAATTTGCGACATGGCAAGGGTTTGCTGAAAGTAAAAAAGGCCACATCGGCCTGCAAGATCACGGCGACAAAGTCTGGTTCAAAAACATTAAGATCAAGGAGCTATAACTATGGCAACATTTGATCATAAAGTATTGGTCGTTGGCTCAGGTGCCGGTGGCGCAATGGCCGCTTATACACTCACTAAGCTAGGTCATAAAGTTTTATTGTTAGAAGCTGGCAGAAATTACGACCCAAAAACAGAAAGCCCAATGTTCCGCCGTAATAGCGAAGCCCCACTCATGGGCGCTGGCAATAAGGATAAGAACTTTGGTTTTTACGACGCGACAATTGATGGCGGTTGGCAAGTACCAGATGAACCATACACGCGCGCTGAAAACACCGATTTTTATTGGTGGCGTGCACGTATGCTCGGTGGCCGAACCAATCACTGGGGTCGCTACTCGCTGCGTTTTAGTGAACACGACTTTAAGGGCAAAAGCCGTGATGGACATGGCGCTGATTGGCCGTTTGAATATCAAGACATTGCGCCTTGGTATGACAAAACAGAAGAAATAGTTGGGATCTGTGGTACCAATACTGGCTTGGATGACATGCCCCCTTCTGCGCCTGGCGTGTTACAGCCACCACCAACACCAAGAGTACCCGAATTATTGGTTGCTGCTGCCGCAAAGAAAATGGGGATCCCAGCGGTTCCAATGCACAGAGCTGTGCTGACTCGTAATAAAGACGACCGCTTAGCGTGTTTTTACGCCACACCTTGTGGCCATGGTTGCTCAATTGGTGCGGCATTCCAAACCACAACTTCGCTTATTCCTATGGCTAAAGCGACAGGAAACCTTGAAGTGATCACCGATGCCATGGTGAAGTCGGTCGCGGTGAATGAAGATGGCAAAGTAACTGGTGTGACTTACGTCGATAAAAAATCTGTGCAAGAACATGCACTCAATGCAGATGTGGTGATTTTGGCGGCCAGCGCCTGTGAATCTGCCCGTATTTTGCTTAATTCTAAACATGCAAAACATCCCAAGGGACTTGCAAACTCAAGTGGTCAGGTAGGTCGCAATCTAATGGATTCTACCGGCGCTTGGCTTGGTGCACAAATCCCTGCGTTAAAAGGCCGCCCACGTTATAACGAAGACGGCCATACCGGGAACCACCTTTTTATTCCCTGGTGGGGACACAAAGCCCATGAGAAAGGTGAGCTTAATTTCCCACGCGGCTATCACTTTGAAATTAGCAGCGGCTTTAATCAACCGGGCTCTGGCGTGTCTGGCAATAAACAAGGTTATGGCCCCAAATTAAAGCAGCAAGTGCGTGACGCTTATGGCTCCTATGTTGGATTTGCACTGCGTGGAGAAATGCTACCGAACAAAAATTCTTACATGGAAATTGACGAAAACGTCAAAGATAAATGGGGGATCCCAGTTGCTAAGTTCCATTTCAAATGGTCTGACAGAGAGCTCAAGCAAATCGAGCATGGTCTCAAAACCGCTAAGCAGATCCTTGAGAACATGGGTGCCAAAGTCGGCGAGCTACCGCCTGCGGAAAAAGCCATTTCAAAAGGCGGTGAGATCATTCATGAGGTCGGCACGACGAGAATGGGCAGCTCAGCAAAAGAATCGGTAACGAATCAGTGGGGCCAAACATGGGACTGTGACAATCTATTTGTGATGGATGCCGGCGTCTTTGCGTCTAACCCCCATAAAAATTGCACCTTAACCATTATGACCTTAGCGATGCGAAACTCCACCTGGTTGGCAGCACAAATTGATAAAGGAGCGCTGTGATGAATACACCTGATCGCGTTGATTCTTATAAATATATTTCAGGCATGACACGTCGCGAGTCATTAAAGTGGTTAGGCTTGCTTGCTGCGGGATCTGCGGTGACACTCACCGCTGGTTGCAGTAAGGCCATTGAAGGTGAAACGGCTGCAGCTGGGCACTGGCCAGATATTGAAATAAAGCCAGTAAGCGCTCAAGGGTATGGCACCGATCCAAACATGATCATGCCGCCAGAATCACCTTGGCCGCTCACCCTCACCGAAGCGCAGCTCACGTTAGTTGCAGTACTAGCTGATTTTATTGTGCCAAAGGAAGGAAATCATCCATCGGCTTCTGAAGTACAAGTACCGAGTGTGATCGATGAATGGGTAAGCGCACCGTATCACGGACAACAAAAAGACAGAGTGACAATACTCCATGCGCTTGCTTGGATTGACGATGAGTCGACTTTGCGCTTTAAAAAGCCATTTATACAACTTAGCGCAACGCAGCAAAGTAAGATTATGGATGATATTGCTTATTTTAATGCACAAACACCAGAGCAATTTCAGCGTATAGGTAAAGCATTCTTGCGCTTTAAAGATCTCGTTCTCGGCGCTTACTTCTGCACACCTGAGGGCTGTCAAGACATAGGTTATCTGGGCAATGTGCCAATTGCAGGTGATTATCCAGGGCCTACTGCCGAAGCCAAGGCGCATCTAGATGGCGTACTCGAAGAGCTTGGGCTAAGCCAGTATGCGTACCGCGACTAACCCTTGAGTCATTTTGTTATGACTAATCCCAAGCGAAGCAGAGTTAGACTCTGCTTTTTTAGTTTTAGGAAGAAATGATGTTTAAAAAAATCGTATTGTTTAAACAAGTAATGCTGTTCATTGCTTTTATTATCGCGCTGCCGCTATACGCGCAGGCATCTTATCAGTCGTTACCAATTAGCGTTCAACTGTGGTCGGTAAAAGATGAATTAGCAAGAGACTTTGATGGCACCTTGCAAGCGCTCGCCAACATGGGATTTGATGGCGTTGAATTTGCGGGAAACTTTGGCAACTATGCCAAAAACCCAAGCAAATTAAAACAAAGACTAGCAGAGCTCGGCTTAGTTGCGAGCAGCGCCCACATCGGCTTTGACGCATTGGCCGAAGAAAAACTAGCAAGCACCCTACTCTTTTACAAAACCTTAGGCGTATCCACGCTCTTTATTCCTTGGGATGAAAGAGCATGGGATAAAAACCAAGTGAAAGCATTTGTAAAACAGCTTAACCAAGTGCACCAAATTGCCAAACGTTATGATATGAAGATCGGATTTCATAATCATGAAAAGGAATTTAACCCATACGCTAATAGCACGTTTTGGGATTATATCGCCTCCAACACCCCTAGCGACTTCCCACTGCAGCTCGATGTCGGCTGGGTGATTTACGCAGGTAAATCACCCAGCGATTATGTTAAGCGATATGCAGGAAGAACCGTATCGACACATATCAAAATACGTACTCACCAAGGAGATGACAAAAGCCCAATCATTGGCGAAAACCACTACCCTTGGAAAGCACTCATCCAAACCATGCAGCAACACGGCGGCACACAGTGGCTGGTAATCGAACAAGAAGAATACCCAAGTGGCCTAACACCACTAGAAAGCGTCGCCCGCTCAAAAGCGAATTTAGATAAGATACTGAGTGAATAACAAGCGGGAATATGTTTATCCGAAATAGTTAATTATCGCTGTCAGGTTTGATCGCGGGGGCTCGATCGAACTTGACTGTTGAATGATGCGAGAGTGGGAAATGGTAAACGCCCTATTATGTGACGGGTTAAGCTTGACTACACTAGCGAAGAATGAGCGCTAGCCAAGCTTTAGACGTCCACTTCATAAACAGCTTGTTATTTACCGAATACAAAATATAAGCAAAGCAAAATAGAAACTGACAGCAATAGCGATATAGGCCTTTGAAATACTGTACCTGATAGTTTTTGAATACCATGTACCTTTATTCGACTAAAAAAATTGAAAACATGTTCGGCACAAAACAATACAAATACGCCACCAAAACCTAATGCATAAAGTGGCTTTTCATATAATAAAAACCAACTAAAGCAAAACAAAAGTAGAACCCCAACAAACGGAATTAATACTCTCTCTAGTAGTTTGCTGATAATGAACTTCCTTAGGAAAATAACAGCCCATTAGCTTGAACGCTCGAGTATCTCACTTATTTTTAAGTAAAAAACGACAATTATCAAACTAGCTTTATTTAATAATTTTAGTAACTTATCAGTCAAAGGTTACAATTTCAACACACAAATCACTTGCTATATGCGAAGGGTGATCTATCCGGGTCTTCTGTTGGCTCGTTAAGTACACATAGTGTTTAGTTATCGCATTAAAACATGCTCAACTTCATATGTCGCAAGGTTATTTGTCGCCATAAATGGCGACCTACGTAAGATTACTGCGTAAAGTGTCAAAGCTAAACGGAAGGTTGGTTAGTCTTGATAATAAATGCTCAGACTCGGCTTGCAGCGCTGAGAACTTGCTTCGCTAGAGCAACAATGATTGCTATAGCAAAGCAAACAAATATTAGTAACTTGCGTATAGGCAGATACATTAGCCATAAATGCAAACCAAGTAACGTTATCATCAATTTTGCAATGGCAGGTAAATATCGGTGATCAAGTCGCACTCATCCACTTGATGCACAAAATTATGATATTCAAAAAAGCAGCAATGCGCATTTGGCAATTCGCCACTGTCTGCTAGCCAGTTTTGATACAACCAGCGTATAGTTTGCTCCATATTGTCGTGACTCCCTAAATGCCTTACCTTGGCGCAACGCATTTGTGGAATAACACCATTTTCGACGCCAAACGCGTTATCTGGTACTTCAGTGTTTACTGAGCCACACAATTTAAAACGAAATGCGTCTTCAGCCATAGTTTCTGGGTCGCCATTTGGCATGCCAAATGTTCGACTCGTATTAATTGGTGAAAGTCCGCTATTTTGTCGCCAAGCGATAAACTTGCCTGCACTTTCAAATATCTGTTTTGCTGACCCTTTGTGCTCTAAAAAAGCAATTTGAGTCTGTTCAAAGTTAATAATATCGACCTGCATTGTCTGCACTCCTAAATTTTGTGGTGAAAAATTAAAAACGTCATACCAACTAGGCCAATTTGCAGCTTGTCTAAACTGTGAAGGGCTTTGTTCAAAAGTACGTTTAAAAGCTCGAGAGAAGGCCTCAGCACTATCAAACTTTGCTTCGAGTGCAATATCAATAATTTTAATATCGCGCTCAAATGCTAGGCGAAAAGACGCCCGCTTTAATCGCGCCAGCAAAATATACTTACCCACATTCACGCCCAAAAAAGCCACAAATACACGATGAAAATGAAATTTAGATAAAGCAGCAACATCACTAAGCAAACTCACCGTTAATTCATCATCTAAATGTTGATTGATATAATCGCAAACGAGCGAAATACGCTGCTGTAAAAGATTGCTTTGCATAAAGCGCCTATGTGTTAGTAGAACTGCAGACAAGCTTAATCATATCAAAAGCAAGATACTTGATTGAAATTGCTCGATGTAAGAGAGAATGAGGAAATATCCATCCACAAAGATGGAAATAGCGAGGGGTGTCACTTATTTTACTATTTAATCGCGCCAGCTGGTGGTCGAGCGCGCTAAACGCCCGACTATAAGCCTAGAGGATGCCTCGCACTACTTATAAGCGCAGCGCGAGGGGTTAATATTCAGAGGTTTATCCTTGCGTCTTTTCAGCTGCGATTCAAACTTGCTGGCCAACTGGTGTCTCCAGTACGGTGCCATCATCTCTTTGTTCGGCGCTTTGGGGCCAAGCGTAACGTACTCAATCGGAGTCAGATGATCGTCTCTGTGCAGCTCCAGATATAAGCGCGGTGCTTTGCCATTTGCAAAGTCGGGATCTTCACTCTTTATTTCTTTTGCGCCATAGTCCAGATGCGTGACTATCACCCTGTGTTCCTGCTCATCCTTGTAGTTGGCATCTTTTAGGAGATAAGGCAGCGGGCCGAGTAGCCAGGCAAGTGTTTGTAACTTTTCAGATGTGGGTTTATTACCAACAAATTTATCAGCTTCTTTTTTAAGCTTTTTAAAGTCAGCTTGCAGCTTTTTGGCACCCTGACCCAGTATCTTAAAATTATCCTTTAGATAAACAACCCGGTAAAAAGCTGCACTTTCCTGAGGAGACTGCCCGGTATTGGCAAATGAGGGCACTCGTGGCTCTTGCTCAGTGTGGTTGCTCTGATCTTTCATTAAACGATAATCAAAAAAGCGCTCTGTATTATAGGTAATGGCGCAGCCGCAGGCATCGTCATTTAAGTGGTTTTTACTGTAAAAGCGCCACATGTTCAGGCTGTCGCTGTCGGGCAAAAAACAACCAATAAACACAGGGTTACCCTCTTCCGGCTCGTAACCTAATTCCTGCCAGAGTAATTTTCCCTCATTAGGATCATTTACTGCATTAATGTGACCCAGCCTAAAAGGGCTTTTTTCTAACAAAATTGCTTGGCCAACGTCGAAAGCGGTATAGTGAGTCATCGTACCATTTTTACTGACTTTCAAATGAGAGAGTATCTCCTCTCTTAAAGCGCTAATTGACTTTGATTGTTCAAAACGCTCTGCTCTATCGTGGAGCTCATAGGCTTCAAAGCTGAGTAGAGGGTCTTTGAACACTTGTTCACACAGAACTTTGGTCTCTGTAAAACTTTGAGTGACCCCTTTTCCCCGAAAGTAGCAATAGGCCAGAATAAATATAGCCCGAGCGTTTTCTTGCTCCGCAGCCAACTGAAAATACTTAACCGCTTTCTCATCACTTTGCGCTACGCCTTTTCCTTGCCTATACATATTGCCTAGGTTGCACTGAGCGAGCGCATTTCCCTGCTCTGCGGCCAACCGGTAATACTCAACCGCTTTCTCATCACTTTGCGCGACGCCTTGACCATAATCATACATAACACCCAAGTTGCACTGAGCATCTGCATCTCCCTGCTCAGCGGCCAGCTGGTAATATTCAACCGCTTTCTCATCACTTTGCGCGACGCCTTTTCCTTGCCTATACATATTGCCTAGGTTGCACTGAGCGAGCGCATCTCCCTGCTCTGCGGCCAACCGGTAATACTCAACCGCTTTCTCATCACTTTGCGCGACGCCTTGAGCATATTCATACATAACACCCAAAGAGCACTGAGCATCTGCATCTCCCTGCTCTGCAGCCAAGTGGTAATACTTAACCGCTTTCTCATTACTTTGCGCGACGCCTTGACCATAATCATACATAACACCCAAGTTGCACTGACCGCGCGCATCTCCTTGCCCTGCGGCCTGCTGGTAATACTCAACCGCTTTCTCATCACTTTGCGCGACGCCTTTTCCTTGACTATACATAACACCCAAGTAGCACTGACCGCGCGCATCTCCCTGCTCTGCAGCCAACCGGTAATACTCAACTGCTTTCTCATCGCTTTGCGCTACGCCTTGACCATATTCATACATAACACCCAGATTGCACTGAGCATCTGCATCTCCCTGCTCTGCGGCCAACTGGAAATATTCAACCGCTTTCTCATCGCTTTGCGCGACGCCTTTTCCTTGTCTATACATAACACCCAAGTTACGCTGACCACGCGCATTTCCCTGCTCTGCGGCCAACCGATAATACTCAACCGCTTTCTCATCGCTTTGCGCGACGCCTTGACCATATTCATACATAACACCCAGATTGCACTGAGCATCTGCATCTCCACTTTGAGCTTTTTCAATCAGAACTTGAGTCTCTGGGGTTAATTCGGGGTTCTGTTCTAACATCAATATTCCTTTTAAACTGCTTAACCCCGTAAACACATGATTGGGGCTGAATGCTCTTATTAGACGATATTTTGTAATGACTGACAATGGAATAGATTTTAATCAGTAAGTGTAGGTTGCCTGTACTAAGAGGGAATGCTTTCACACGGTTTGGGCGCAAGCGTGAAAATCGAAGAAATCTCTGACACCCACCTCAAATTTGGAAATCTTGTTATTGATACTTCGCTTCGTTAGGCTAGGGCTAAGAACAAATTTCTTTTGTATCAGCACCAAAGTTATGTGTAGCCATAAACGGCGACCTACGTAAAATCGTGGCGTAAAGCCACTTATATGGACTCCTCCAATTGTACAAGCCATTTTTAGCATTATTGGTGTGATTGCGTGCTTATATCCGGGCTCTTGATGAGGTGCTACCTCGGCCTCTTTGATGTATTCGCGCCCTTGTGCCTTCT